>NZ_LVCT01000345.1:0-9965 GCF_001647205.1 Rhodococcus sp. EPR-134 | reverse complement strand
CAGTCACGGTGTTTTGTGAGCTGGAGCACACTCAGCGTTCGGACACCTTCCTCTGCACGAAAGGTCCCATCATGCCGATTTGGACGTTGCACGGAGATGGAAAGAACATCAAACCGGGTGAAGTGGTCGCTCCCGGCGAGCGGCTCAGCTGGGGAAGAACCATCGGGCTGGGCAGCCAGCACGTGGTGTCGATGTTCGGCGCGACGTTCGTCTTCCCGATCATCATGGGGCTCAATCCTCAACTTGCCGTGATGATGTCGGGTTTCTGTACGCTCTTCTTCCTGCTGGTGGTCAAGGGACGCATTCCCAGCTACCTCGGAACGTCGGCGGCCTTTGTCGGTGGTATCGCCGCCATTCGCGCCCAGGGCGGAACGTCCGCCGAGGTGACCGGCGCGATCCTGGTGTCCGGACTCGTCCTGGCGGCCATCGGTATCGCGATCCACTTCCTCGGTGGCCGGGTCGTATTCAAGGTTCTTCCCCCGGTGGTGACCGGCGCGGTGGTGATGTTGATCGGATTCAACCTGGCACCCGTCGTCGCGGGGCTGTACTGGCCGCAGGACCAGTGGGTGGCCCTGATCGTCATGGTGGCCCTGATCGTCATGAGTATCGCGTTACGCGGCTTCATGGCGCGCATCGCCATCTTCCTGGCGCTGATCTTCGGCTACGTCCTCTCCTGGATCCTCGACCGGGTCTCGGGGACGATCACCTCCTACGACGCAGGCACCGGTCAGATCACCGAGCACTTCCGCGTCAACTGGGATTCGGTGCAGTCGGCGTCGTGGTTCGGGCTTCCTCCGTTCTCGGACGAGGCCAACGGAATCGTCGGCATCCACGCTCCGTCGTTCAGCCTCACGTTCATCATCCTGGTCCTTCCGGGTGTCATCGCGTTGATCGCGGAGAACGCGGGCCACGTCAAGGCCGTGGCCGAGATGACCGGGGACGACCTCGACCCGTACATGGGACGTGCGCTCGCCGGTGACGGTTTCGCCACCGCTATCGCCAGCAGCGTCGGCGGTTCGCCCACCACGACGTACGCCGAGAACATCGGTGTCATGGCAGCGACCCGTGTGTACTCCACCGCCGCCTACGCGGTTGCCGGCATCGTCGCCATGATGCTCGGCTTCTCCCCCAAGTTCGGTGCCGTCATCTCGGCGACGCCCGGCGGTGTTCTCGGCGGAATCACCGTGGTGCTCTACGGCATGATCGGCCTTCTCGGCGCCAAGATCTGGAAGGAGAACGGCGTCGACTTCGGCAATCCGCTCAACCTGATGCCGATCGCGGCCGGTCTGATCATCGGTATCGGCGACACGGCCCTGAAGTTCAGTGACACGTTCTCGCTCAGCGGCATCGCGCTCGGCACCATCGTCGTGATCGGGATGTACCACCTGTGCCAGTTCATCGGTTCGAAGAACCCGGAACTGAATGCGAAGAATCCGGAACCGAACAAGCCGGATTCGAAGACTCCCGGCGGCGATCGGGAGGAACCCGCCAAGCAACTCACGTGACGCTTGGCTGAGTGTGCTCGATCGACGAAGGCCGGACATCCTCCGCGGAGGATGTCCGGCCTTTCCGGTGTTCTGGGTACTGATCGATCAGACGGAGGTACTGGCTTCGACCAGGCCGATACGGTCGATGCGTTCGGTGCGGGTGTTGAGCCGTTCAGTCGCATCGGTAGCACTGAGCACGCTCAGCTCGTAGTGCAGTACCGCTCCGACGCGAGTGCAGAAGGCGGCGGATTCGTCCGCGGCATCGGGAAATTCGGGGATGACCCGATCGACGATGCCGCCCGCGAGCAGATCGAAGGACCTGATCCCTTGACCGGCTGCCATGTCCGGCGCGTGCGTGACGTCGTGGAACATGATCGCGCTCGCACCTTCGGGAGGTAAGGGCGAGAGCCAACCGTGGCGGGCCGCCAGCACTCGATCGGCCGGAATCAGTGCCAGGGCGCCGCCGCCCGTGCCCTGCCCGAGCAGGAGGGAAATGGTGGGGACCTCGAGTGAAATCATGTCGGCTATGCACCGAGCGATCTCGCCCGCCAGTCCGCCTTCTTCGGCCTCCTTCGACAGTGCCGCGCCCGCTGTGTCGATGATCGTCACCAGCGGCAGGTCGAGTTCTGCGGCCAGCCGCATCCCTCGCCGAGCCTCCCGCAGAGCGCCGGGGCCGAGTGGGGAGTGAGCAGTCTGTCCGCGCCGGTCCTGTCCGAGAAGGACGCAGGGCATGTCGCCGAAGCGAACGAGCGCGAGCATGATGCCGGGATCGTTCTCGCCTTGGCCGGTTCCGTTGAGCGGGAGCATGTCCGAGGCGGAATTGAGCAACACTTCCCGTATCCCCGGTCGGTCTTCGCGCCGGGATGCGACGACGGATTCCCACGCCGACGTATCGGGTGGGCAATCGTACGAGCACGGGTCACTGGGCAATAAGTACCCACGATGCGCCCCGGTGATGATGCGCAATGCGCGTTCGACGATTTCGGCGAGCTGGTCTGGCGGCCGCACTGCATCGATGAGTCCGTGCTCGTGAAGGTTCTCCGCTGTCTGGACACCGGCGGGGAAAGGTGAGTTGTACAAGGCCTCGAACACTCGAGGGCCGAGGAATCCGACGAGGGCCCCCGGTTCCGCGATCGTCACGTGACCGAGTGATCCCCAGGACGCGAATACGCCTCCGGTGGTGGGGTTTCGGAGATAGACGATGTAGGGCAGGTGCGCTTCTTTGTGCTTGATGAGCGCCGCGGTGATCTTGACCATCTGCAAAAACGCCGTCGTCCCCTCCTGCATACGCGTTCCCCCGGACGTGGGAAGCGCAAGAAGGGGCAGCTGCTCTTGGGTGGCTCGACGGATGGCGACGACGAGGCGTTCTCCCGCCGCCACGCCGATCGAACCACAGAGAAAACCGAACTCGCAGACGATGATTGCCACACGGCGGCCTCGGACGGAGGCGCTTCCGGTCAGGACGGACTCGTCGAGCCCGGTCTTCTCCTGGGCCCGCAGAAGTGCTTCGGCGTAGTCGGAGTCGGTCGCGACGGGAATCGGAGGGGTATCCCACGACTCCCAGGTGCCGGCATCGATCACCAGGTCGAGCAAGTCGCGAGCCGTCAGGCGGCTCATCGGGTGAATCCTTGTAGCCACGACATGATTTCGTCAGTGTCTTCACCGAGAACCGGAGGTGCAGTGTGGCGGGTCTCCGTCACCTCGGTTCCGTCCGGATCGAAAAATCGTAGCGGTGGACCGGGCAGTGTGATGTTTCCGAGCGTGCTGTGGTCGACGTCGACGAGCAATCCCTGTGATCGGGTCTGCTCCCATTCGTACACTTCGGAGATCGTCCGAACCCGTCCTGCCGGTACTCCGATGCGGTCGAGTTCGGTCAGAAGCTCGTCACGCGAGTACGGCTTGAAGGTACGTTCGATCAATTCGACGACCTGGAAATGATTTTCGACGCGTTCGGCGTTTGTTGCCATACCCGGGGCGTCAGGGTCGAGGTCGAATCCTTCGCAGAATCTTCTCCACAGGCTTTCGCTGCCGACCGAGCTCTGCACTGCGCCATCGCCGGTACGAAAGAGTCCGTACGGTGCGATGGAGGGATGGTGGTTGCCCTGCGCTGTGCCTACCTCACCGGCGACGGTCCACTTCGTTCCTTGAAACGCGTGAACACCGACCACGCTGGCCAAGAGCGACGTTCGGACAACGCGGCCTTTCCCCGTCTGTTCGCGTTCCTTCAAAGCCGCGACGACACCGAACGCCCCGTACATTCCGGCGAGAAGATCGGCGATCGGAACTCCGACTCGTTGAACGTCGTCCGGACTCGAGCCGGTCAGCGACATGAGTCCGGCTTCCCCCTGGGCGATCTGGTCGTAGCCGGCGCGACCGCCTTCCGGGCCGTCGTGGCCGAAACCGCTGATGGACAGAACGATCAGTCGAGGATTGAGTTCGGCCAGCCGCTCGGTCGAGAATCCGAGTCGATCGAGAACTCCGGTGCGGAAGTTCTCCATGAGAACATCGGCGCGGCAGACGAGATCTTCGAGGGTCGCGCGCCCACTGTCGGATTTCAGATCGAGCGTGATCGACTTCTTGTTCCGGTTCGTGGACAGAAAATACGTCGATTCCCGTTGTGTGTTCGGTGGTTCCAACGTGGGCTCCACAAAAGGCGGCCCCCACCCACGGGTGTCGTCGCCGCCGTGAGGTGATTCGACCTTGATCACGTCGGCACCCAGATCGCCGAGCATCATTGCCGCGTGAGGACCCGCGAGTGCGCGCGTGAGGTCGACGACTATCACGTCGTGTAACGGACCACTACGAGCACTTGTGTTGTGAGGCTTCGAAGTCGAGTTCATGTCGCACCGCCGTGTTCTGGTGTAATTGGCTGAGCCAGTTGGTGGTTGAGGCCTCCGTAGTTCGGTCGACTCCGGTCCGCTGGACCGAGAAACCGGCCAGGGCCACTGAAGGAGGTATGTGCGGCCCGTCTTTCGAACCGTAAGCGGGCACCGGTGAACGGCACATGGGTAACCTTGCCGACGACGGGTGTCAGTGGTGGGTAAGAAGTGACGAACGCTCACCGGGCGGCGCGATTGCGGTTGTATCGAAACGTTATCGGGACGTTCTGTCAGCTCATATCGTGCGAAGTCATGACATTTCGTGCATCTTCATGACCTGCAGGGCGAGTGAGACGTTCAATCGAAGGACGGGGTCGTCGGTGAACGATCCGACGGCGCTCTCCAGCTTTCCGATTCTGTAACGCAAAGTGTTGTAGTGCATGTGCAGCGCCCGGGAGGCCTCGGCGACATTGCAATTGCAGTCGAGCAGGGTCTGGAGTGTCAGACGCAGGTCAGCGGCTTCGGCGTTGTCCGCCGACAAGGACTTCAGAACGTCATCGGTGAACGAACGCAGTTCGCTCTTGTCCGTCTGGAGCGAGAGGAGTCGGTGTACACCGAGTTCGTCGAAGTGTGCGATCTGCCCCGGCCCGTTGATACGTCGGCCGACGACCACGGCTGTACAGGCTTGGTCGTAGGCCGCGGGTAGATCGGCCAGGGAGTAGATCACCCGGCTCACTCCCGTGCTGAAGGATCGGCGGCCGCTGGTGCGATCGCCGGCAACCTTGCGCACCAACCCTTCGATGTCCCGAACCGCACGGTCGGTGCTGGTCGGGAAAAGCGTGACCACCTCGTGTCGAAACCCGACGGACGGCGCCGTCCGCTCGTGTGTTCGTACCACTTGTTGCCAGCCGTCGCTGAGTCGATCTTGGTCCGTGCGAGTGGAATTCGCGTGCTGGGATTCCGGGTGATCGACGTCGAGTTCTGCAACCACAACGGCAAGTGGACGAGTGACATCCCACCCCAACTGGGTGAAGTGCGCGCTCACTTCCGCAGGCGAGCCGGCTTCGCCTATCAGTGCGTCGCGGAGGAAGTCTCCGCGGAACTTGGATTCCACTGCCGCAACTGCCAGCTGTTTGGTGACGGCCAGCGCGGCAACGGTGGCCGCTCGCTCCAGCGCTTGAACGACAACTGCGCCGAGTTCGTGGGTGCCGGCGTACGCCACCATCCGGCCGTGGTCGGTGCCGCCGGCCACCACTCGGGTGAGCGCCAACTGGCCGGGAAATCCCTTGGGCGCGTTCTGTAAACCGACGGCGACCCGCTCGGTCAGGAACCGACCGGTGCTTTCGAACAACGGAAGCGCATTCAGCGCGGCTGAATCCCCGGCCTCGGTCAATACCCTTCCGTCCGGCGAGCAGATCAGAACGCTGACGTCGAAAAGCGCGGCGAATTCTGCGGCAATCTGAGGTAGATCGCCACCTTCCAAGACGATCGACGTCAACGAGCGGTGAAGTCGATCGGCAATGTCGAGTGCCGCGGACTGCTTCGCCACCAACTTGGTGAAGACCTCCGAGATCACCTCGTCGAATCCCGCGGTGACGGGAAGAACCAACAGCGGAAGCCCTCGCTGCTCTGCCATGTGCAGCATCGCCTCGGGCAGCTCGTCGAGATAACGGCCCGTTTTCACGGCAAGTGCCGCGACTCCTCGACGTGCAAGACCGTCGACGAGGTCACTGAGATCTGTGTCGTCGAGAAGCTCGCCGGTTCGCCCGTAGCGCAGCGGGAACCCGGTTGTCACTAACAACTCGTTCGGCTTCACCCAAGCGAGGATGTCCGGTACTTCCATCACGTTCACCGATTGAACGAGGTGGCGCAAGCCCCCGTGCCCGGCAAGGACTTCGGCTCCACGCAGACTGGGCAGCTCGAGGACATCCCGAACTGTGAGTCTGTAGTCGCCACCTTCTGGCAAATGTTGAAGCTCTTCGCTCGAATATTTGGCAGATCTATCCATGTCGCGAGACTACGCTCGATCTCGCAGTGAACATTGTCAACAGTTGACGAAAATAGCCTCTCGGAATGAGCGGTTCTCCGTATGTCTGCCAACTACCGCGGCCCGAATTGGCGATCGCCCGCGTCTCCGAGTCCAGGTATCAGGAAAGCATTTTCGTTCAGGCCGTCGTCGATGCTCGCTGTGAGGAGCCGGACCGGATGTCCGGAGTTCTTCAGTGCTTCGATCCCTTCCGGAGCCACGACGACACATATTGCAGTCACATCGGTGGCTCCGCGTGCAATGAGCAGATCGATTGTGCGGACGATGGATCCACCGGTCGCCAACATCGGATCGAGGACGTAGACGGGGGTGCTCGACAGATCAGCAGGCAGGGACTCCAGATACGGAACCGGCTGGTGTGTCTTCTCGTCTCGTGCCATTCCCACGAAACCGACGCCTGCCTGCGGAATGAGGGCACTCGCCTGTTCGACCATGCCGAGGCCCGCTCGCAAGACCGGGACCAGGAGTGGTGGATTCGCCAGCCGCACCCCCAGCGTCGGAGCAACTGGCGTCTCGATGTCGAACTGTTCCAGTTCTGCGCCGCGCATGGCCTCGTAGACCAACATATGGGTCAGTCTGCGCAAGGCGGACCGGAACGTTGCGTTGTCGCTGCGAGCGTCGCGCATGGTCGTGAGCAGCGATGCCGCCAGCGGATGGTCGACAACAGTGGTGTCCATGGTCGAATCGTAAGTGAGAACCGATGGGGCGGCGCACAACCGGTGATTCGGAGTCGAAATAACCAATCGCGGTTTTCGTTTGGGCAAGTATTGACGATGCCGATGGGTTCGAGTCGTCATAGCGTGGTCGACACGGCAGTTCCGAACCGCTCGGCTGGACTGGGCGCCCGGAGCTGTCAAGGCCCAATTTTGCCTCCACGATTCCCTATACAAGGAGATGCCAATGCCCGAAGCAATCGAGGTCCGTAAGGTTCCGCTACACAGCGTCTCCGACGCCAGTGAGCTCGCCAAGCTGATCGACGACGGTGTCCTCGAGGCCGACCGCGTCATTGCAGTCATCGGCAAAACCGAGGGTAACGGCGGCGTCAACGACTACACGCGCATCATCGCGGACCGAGCGTTCCGAGAGGTTCTCTCCGCCAAGGGTAATCGCAGCCCCGAAGAAGTGGCGGAGGTGCCGATCGTCTGGTCCGGCGGCACGGACGGCGTGATCAGCCCGCACGCGACGATCTTCGCGACCGTGCCGGCAGACAAGGTCACCAAGACCGACGAGCCGCGCCTGACCGTGGGTGTCGCCATGAGTGAGCAACTGCTGCCCGAGGACATCGGCCGTACGGCCATGATCACCAAAGTTGCTGCGGCAGTGAAAGACGCGATGGCCAATGCCGGCATCACCGATCCCGCCGACGTGCACTACGTACAGACCAAGACTCCGTTGCTGACAATTCACACCATCCGTGACGCCAAGAGCCGCGGCAAGACTGTGTGGACCGAACAGACTCATGAGTCGATGGACCTGTCCAACGGCGGAACGGCTCTGGGGATCGCGGTTGCGCTCGGCGAAATCGACATGCCGACCGACGAGGATGTCATGCACAGCCGCGAACTCTTCTCCTCTGTCGCATCCTGCTCGTCCGGCGTCGAGTTGGACCGCGCGCAGATCGTCGTCGTCGGTAACGCACGTGGCGTCGGCGGACGTTACCGGATCGGCCACAGCGTGATGAAGGATCCGCTCGACCAGGACGGCATCTGGGCGGCGATCCGTGACGCCGGACTCGAACTTCCGGAGCGGCCGCACTCGAGCGACCTGGACGGTCAACTCGTCAACGTGTTCTTGAAGTGCGAGGCCAGTCAGGACGGAACGGTCCGTGGCCGTCGTAATGCGATGCTCGACGACTCCGACGTGCACTGGCACCGCCAGATCAAGTCGTGTGTCGGCGGAGTCACGGCAGCTGTCACCGGCGATCCGGCAGTGTTCGTCTCGGTATCGGCAGCGCACCAGGGTCCCGAGGGCGGCGGCCCAGTCGCTGCCATCGTCGATCTCGGTCAGTAGTAGGCAAGAACCTCGCTGGAAACCTCGACAGTGGCGGCGAGTCCGCCGCGGCGTACCCCACTTCACTGCTTGAAAGGATTCACGATGGTTCATGCTGCTGACCCTGTCGACGAGAGCGTTTCCGGTGCGCCCGAGAATCGCGAACTCGTCATGGCCGATGCGGTCACGCTCAGTGGTCTGATACGCAGGCGTGAAGTGTCGTGTGTCGAGGTGATGGAGAGCTTCCTCGATCAGATCGAATTACATAACCCGGCGGTGAACGCGATCGTCGCATTGCGGGATCGGGAAGCGTTGACGGCGGAGGCGCGCGAGCGTGATTCGCAGTTGGCGAGTGGGCAGTATCTCGGTTGGATGCACGGGTTTCCGCATGCGGTGAAGGATCTTTCGGCAGCCAAGGGTCTGCCGTTCACGTCCGGGTCGCCGATGTTCGCGGACCGAATCGCCGAAGATGACGAACTGTTCGTCAAGCGGATCAGGTCTGCCGGTGCCATTGTGATCGGCAAGACGAACACACCGGAGTTCGGGCTCGGATCCCAGACGTACAACCCGGTGTGGGGTACGACGGTGTCGCCGTACGACAATTCGCGCACTGCCGGCGGTAGCAGCGGTGGCGCCGCAGCGTCGTTGGCGCTCCGCATGTTGCCGGTGGCTGACGGAAGCGATTACATGGGTTCGCTCCGAAACCCGTCGGCATTCAACAACGTTGTTGGGTTTCGACCATCCTGGGGTCGGATACCGGAGACGGGATTCATCGCTCAGGGCGCTGTTGTGGGCCCGATGGGCCGAACCGTCACCGACGTGGCTCACCTGCTTTCCACGATGGCGGGGCCGGATGCTTATGCACCGTTGGGGATTCGTGAGGATCCCGCGGTATTCACCGAAAGCCTCGCACGTGATCTGAAGGGCTCTCGGATCGCATGGGTCGGTGACTGGAACGGTTACCTGGCAACCGAACCTGGAGTTCTCGAGTTGTGCGAATCCTCGTTCGAGGTCTTCGAACAGTTGGGGTGCCGCGTCGAGGCGGCGCTTCCCGACTTCAAACCCGAGGACATCTGGCAACTGTTCTTGCGGTGGCGTTGGTGGGCACAGCTCGGCTTGATCGATCAGTACAACGATCCGAGCTTGCGCGAGTTGATGAAGCCCGAACTGTTGTGGGAACTCGAGCACGCGGTCACACTGTCGGCTCTCGACGTGACCAAGGCCGCGGAGGCCCGCAACGGCTGGCTGTCGGCCATTACCAAGATGTTCGAAACCTACGACTACATTCTCGCGCCGAGTGCTCAGGTGTTTCCTTTCGACAAGAACACTCACTGGCCCGAGACCGTCGACGGCCGATCGATGGACACGTATCACCGGTGGATGGAGACGGTTGTTCCCTGGACGATGGCCGGGGTTCCGGTTGCGGGGATGCCGGTCGGCTTCGACGATCGTTCGCTTCCCATGGGTATCCAGATCATCGGTCGGCACGGAGCCGACTTGGACGTACTCCAACTCGCCTACGCATTCGAGCAGGCAACCCAGTGGGTCGAGCGGGTTCTTCCGCCCGCACTCCGCGTGAACTGACCGATCTATTTCGAACGTATCCAGTTGGGAGAGAAAGAC
>NZ_LVCT01000344.1:0-8377 GCF_001647205.1 Rhodococcus sp. EPR-134 | reverse complement strand
CTTCACCTCGGGTGGTTCGGATTCGGTGGACACTGCGGCGAAGCTGGCTCGCCGGTACTGGCACGAGGTGGGGCAGCCGGAGAAGACGATCATCGTCGGTCGTCAGAAGGCGTATCACGGAATGCACGTTGCGGGAACAGCTCTCGCTGGTATTCCGGTGAACCGTGAGGGGTACGGCGAGCTGATGGCGGATGCGGCGACCGTCGGCTGGGATGATGCGAAGAGTCTGCTCGAGTTGATCGAGCGGGTCGGTGCGAACAAGATCGCTGCGTTCTTCGCGGAGCCGATCATCGGTGCGGGTGGGGTGTATCTGCCGCCGGAGGGGTATCTGGCCGAGGTGCGTGACATCTGCCGTGAGCACGACATCCTCTTTGTCGTCGACGAGGTCGTGACCGGTTTCGGCCGGATCGGTGGTGAGTGGTTCGCGTCCACCCGTTTCGATTTGCAGCCCGACATGATGACCACGGCAAAGGGTTTGACGTCGGGTTACGTTCCGATGGGTGCGGTGTTCATCGCGCCGCGGGTGGCGGAGCCGTTCTATGCGGGTTCGTGGTGGCGCCATGGGTACACCTACGGCGGGCATGCCGGTGCTGCTGCGGCGGCGATGGCGAACCTCGACATTCTCGAGCGTGAGAATTTGCTCGCGGAGTCGAAGCGTTTGGAGGCGTCGTTGCATACGCATCTGCAGCCGTTGGCGGAGCATCCGCGGGTGGCGGAGGTTCGTAGTGGGCTCGGTGCGGTTGCCGCGGTGCAGTTGGCTGATCCGGCGGAGGCGTTGCCGTTTGTGAAGACGCTTCGTGAGCACGGTATTTCGGGTCGCGCGGCGGGTCAGGGTGCGATGCAGATTTCGCCGACGTTCGTCATGACCGATGATCAGGTCGCGGAGATGGCAGCGGGAATCCTCGCAGCCCTCGGCTAGGTACCTCGTTTTCCGTTGACAGACATCGTGTTACGGAATCATTAAGCCGAAGAAAATGTTTGGGCCCTTTGTGGCGTGGTCCTCATCTCGGTCGAAACTGCCTCCAGCACTGACGATGACCCCTGCCCGCATCATCTGCCACCATTGTTGCCAATCTCGGTGAGTGGGTTCTGGCAGATTGTCATCACGTCCAAATCTCGGTCCTGCATTAGCGTTTCACTCCAGACACGGTGTTTGTGAGCTGGGGCACAAAGCATTTCGAACACCTTCCTCCTTTGCGAAAGGTCTCGTCATGCCGATCTGGACGTTGCACGGAGACGGAAAGAACATCGGAGCCGGTGAAGTGGTCGCTCCCGGCGAGCGACTCAGTTGGGCGAGAACCATCGGGTTGGGCGGCCAGCATGTCGTGTCGATGTTCGGCGCGACGTTCGTCTTCCCGATCATCATGGGCCTCAATCCTCAACTTGCCGTGATGATGTCGGGTTTTTGTACGCTCTTCTTCCTGCTGGTGGTCAAGGGGCACGTCCCCAGCTACCTCGGAACATCCGCAGCTTTTGTCGGTGGCGTTGCCGCCATTCGTGCCCAAGGTGGAACGACGGCCGAAGTGACCGGTGCGATTCTGGTGTCGGGGTTGGTTCTGGGATTCGTCGGCATCGCCATCCACTTTCTCGGCGGTGGCGTCATCAGTAAAGCGCTACCGCCGGTGGTGACCGGCGCTGTGGTGATGTTGATCGGCTTCAACCTGGCGCCTGTGGTCGCGGGGTTGTACTGGCCGCAGGATCAGTGGGTGGCACTGATCGTGATGGTTGCACTGATCGTGATGAGCGTTGCGCTACGCGGCTTCCTGGGACGTATCGCCATTCTCGTCGCGCTGGTTTTCGGCTACATCTTCTCGTGGGTCCTCGACCGGCTCTCCGGTCCGATCACGTCCGCCAGTGGTAGTGGCGCACCCACCGAGCACTTTCGTGTCAACTGGGATTTGGTGCACTCGGCGTCCTGGTTCGGGTTGCCGCCGTTCTCGGACGAAGCCAACGGGATCGTCGGTATTCATGCTCCCTCGTTCAGCCTCACGTTCATCGTTCTGGTGCTTCCCGGTGTCATCGCACTGGTCGCGGAAAACGCCGGACACGTCAAGGCGGTCGCCGAAATCACGGGCGACGACCTCGACCCGTACATCGGACGCGCCATTGCCGGTGACGGTTTTGCCACCGCCATCGCCAGCGCAATAGGCGGCTCCCCTACGACGACTCATGCCGAGAACATCGGTGTCATGGCTGCCACGCGGGTGTACTCGACCGCCGCGTACGTGATTGCGGGTTTCATCGCGATCCTGCTCGGCTTCTCGCCCAAGTTCGGAGCAGTCATGGCGGCGACGCCCGGCGGCGTCCTGGGCGGAATTCTTGTGGTTCTGTTCGGCATGATCGGTCTGCTCGGCGCCAAGATCTGGAAAGAGAACGGCGTCGACTTCGGGAACCCGCTGAATCTGATGCCGATTGCCGCCGGTCTGATCATCGGTATCGGCGACACGGCGCTGAAGTTCAGTGACACGTTCTCGCTCGGAGGTATCGCGCTCGGCACCATCGTCTTGATCGCGATGTACCACCTCTGCCGGCTCGTGGGGTCCTGGAACCCTGAACTGAACAGGCCGAAGTCCGGGAGGCGGCCGGGCGCAACGCCGGGGGCGAATGCGTCAGATGACGAACTTGAAGAGCCCGTGGCGCAGCTCACGTGATGCCAAGTTGAATGTATGCCAGGTATGACCCGTGACCGTTGTCACATCTGCACAAAACGTGAAGTGACTCATAGAGGCAGGATTGAGTAATGAAACCGTCGCCGCTGACTTATCACCGACCGTCCTCGGTCGAGGACGCGTGCCGAATCCTCTCCGAGGTCTCTCACGAGGGGAAGGTGCTCGCCGGTGGGCAATCGCTTGTGCCGCTGCTGTCCATGCGCCTCGCCGCGCCCGCCCACATCGTCGACATCGGATCGATCCCGAACCTCGCTTCGGTGACCTCGTCCGAAGACGAAGGAGTGCGGTTCCAGGCCCTGGCCACGCACTCGGTGCTGGCGGCCGACGAAGGTGCTCGTCGAGTCCAGCCTCTGCTGAACCGTGCTCTGCAGTTGGTAGCGCACCCCACGATCCGTAACCGCGGGACGAGCGTCGGCTCCATCGTCCATGCCGATCCGTCGGCGGAGATGCCGGCAGTCCTGACGCTGCTCGGGGGCAGCGTGACCGTCCAGTCGGTGCGTGGCACCCGCGAGATCGCGTCGACGGATCTCTTCGCCGGCCCTCTCGAGTCGAGCCTGGAATCAGACGAGATCGCGGTGTCGGTGTCGGTGCCCGCCGCCGAACCCGGCGTGGGAACCGCCATCGACGAGATCGCGCGCCGTCACGGTGACTACGCACTGGTCGGTGTCGTCGCACGGATTCGCGTGGTCGACGGTCTGGTGGCCGAAGCGCACATGACGTACGTGTCCGCCGGAGAGCTGGGACAGGTCGTGGACTACACGGACGTATTGGCGGGGGCGTCGGCGACGGATCAGCGGGATCCGCGGTGGCGCACTCTCGGAGAATGCGCCCGCGCGCAGATAGATACCGAGGCAGACATTCACGGGACGGCGGCGTACCGCTCGCAGTTGGTGTCCGCGCTCACCGCGCGGGTCGGCTTCGCAGCGGCAACGGATGCTCTCAGTGAGAACGCAGTACTGGCAGGAAAGTGGTGACAATGTCCAAAAACGATCGCTCCATCGATGATCAACTTGCCGAGCTGGCAGCAGACACCGGTGAGCACCATGTAGCTGTCACGTTCACGCTCAACGAGGTGACGAACACCGTCGTTCTTCCCTCCCGCACTCTGGCTTCGGATGCCATTCGTCACCACCTCCGTAAGACGGGCACGCACGTGGGTTGTGAACACGGCGTGTGTGGTGCGTGCACCGTGCTGCTCGACGGAAAGCCTGTTCGATCCTGTCTCGTCCTCGCGGCCAGCCTCGAAGGTCGATCGATCACCACCGTCGAAGGCCTCGTCGAGCCGGACGGCACTTTGCATCCGGTTCAGCAGGCGTTCAAGGATTGTCACGGTCTGCAGTGCGGATTCTGCACTCCGGGATTCGTGACGACCATCGCGGCATTTCTCGAGGAGAACCCCAACCCCACGCGGGAGGAAGCTACCGACGCGATAGCGGGAAACCTCTGCCGTTGTACGGGGTACCAGAACATCAGGGCGTCGGTTTTGCGCGCAGCCGAGATCAAGCGTGAACGGGCCGGGCAGTTCCCGCTCGGAATCGACGACGCGTCCACTCGGGAGGCGTTGGATCGCAAGGTGCGGGGAACAACGAATCCTGTCGGAGGACGGGCGGGTAAGGCATGAGTACTCCGGTCAAACCAGCAAAGCGCAACGGGGCGAAGCACCCCGCTTCCGATCATTCGACGGCCGATCATTCGGTTGCCGACGACGGCAAGTTCTTCGGTAAACCGATTCCGCGCGAGGAAGATACGCGTCTGCTCAGCGGTCAGGGGCGATACCTCGACGATCTGGGCCACAACGCGCTGATCGCGGCATTCGTCAGGTCGCCGCACGCTCATGCGCGAATCATCGACATCGACATCGACCAGGCGCTGGAAGTGCCTGGTGTACATGCCATCTACACCTACGAAGATCTCCTGGCCGACACGCCGGAAATGGCGGAGAACCTGCCACTGCTCATTCCGCATCCGGGAATCATCGCTCCGCGCAACGGGTATCCCCTCGCGAAGGACGAGGTGAAGCATGTCGGAGAAGCCATCGCCATGGTGGTCGCGGACAACCGGTACATCGCCGAGGACGCTTGCGCGAAGATCGACGTCACCTACGAGGCGCTGAAGCCTGTAGTGGGGATCGACGTCGCTCGCACCGCCGCGAACGCCGTCCACGCCGACGTTCCGGACAACGTCGCCGCTCACCTGCAGCACGGGTTCGGAGATCTGGATGACGAACTGGCCGCCGCGCCGCACCGACTGACGCTGGATCTCGAAATCGAGCGTTCGGCTTCCATGCCGATGGAGGGCAAGGGCGTCTACGCACGTTGGGACGGTGACGAGAACACCCTCACGTTCTGGACCTCCACCCAGACGTCCACGTCCGCCCGCGCCGCAATCGCCGCGCGATTGGGGATGGCGCTGAACAAGGTTCACTGCATCGCTCCTGACGTCGGCGGCGGATTCGGCGTCAAGATCGTTCACCCGTGGCCCGAAGAAGTCATGATCACGTGGGCCGCTCGACGCCTCGGCCAGGCCGGTATCTCCTGCGAGGTGAAGTGGGTCGAGGATCGCCGTGAGCACTTCATCTCGAGCGCACACGAGCGCGGGCAGATCCAGAAGGTCGACATCGGATTCGACGACGATGGTCGTCTGTTGGCGTTCGACTTCACGTTCTGGCATGACAACGGCGCTTACCTGCCGTACGGGATCATCGTCATGATCAACACCGCGACGCAGGTTCTCGGGCCGTACAAACCGAAGTCGTTCCGGGTCAACGCCTATTCGCTTTACACCAACACCGTGATCGTGACCCCGTACCGCGGCGCCGGACGTCCGCAGGCCGTGTTCGCGATGGAGCGATCCATGGACGCCATCGCCAAGTACCTGAACAAGGACAAGATCGCGGTGCGGGAGGCGAACTTCATTCGCCCCGAGGACATGCCGTACGACTTCGGCCTGATGTTCCAGGACGGACGCCCGTTGATCTACGACACGGGCGACTATCAGGCAGGCATCGAAAAGCTCAAGAAGCTCATCGACTGGGACGGATTTCCCGAGTACCAGAGGAAGGCTCGCGCCGAAGGTCGGTCGGTCGGAATCGGTATCGGTGCGTACGTCGAGGGAACCGGACCCGGACCGTACGAGGGTGCGCACGTCGTGGTCGAGACGTCCGGAAAGGTCAAGGCCGCAACAGGCTTGACGACGCAGGGGCAGGGCCACCAGACCGCGTTCGCCCAGATCGTTGCGGACGACCTCGGAGTCAAGGTCTCCGACGTCGAGATCGTCACGGGTGACACCCGCCGGTTCGGTTATGCCGTCGGCACTTTCGCCTCGCGTGGTGCGGTCATGTCAGGTTCGGCCTTCCACGTCGCAGCGCAGATGGTCGCGGAGAAGGCGAAGAAGATCGCGTCCGGAATCCTGGATCTGCCGGAAACCGAACTGGAACTCCGGGAAGGGCACGTGTGCAAGATCGGCACCGAAGCCGGAGTGGAGGGTACGTCCGTACCGCTGAGTGTTGTTGCCGTGCTGTCGAACCCGCTACGATATGCGTTCGACCGTGAGTCGAAGCTGGCCACCGGTTTCGCCAAGACCGACACGGACATGTCGAAGCCGCCGATTCCCGAGGGTGAGCAGCCCGGTCTGGAAGCAACCGGCTACTACTCGCCGCCCAGTTCCACCTTCGCTTCGGGAGTGCACGCGGCGATCGTCGAAACCGATCCCGTGACAGCCGAGATCACGGTCCGTCGTTACGTTGTCATCCACGACTGCGGAAACGTGATCAACCCCCGCATCGTCGAAGGTCAGGTCATGGGCGCCGTCGCGCAAGGTATCGGCGGCGCACTCTACGAGCGGATCGTCTACGACGAGCACGGGCAGATGCTCAACGCGTCGTACATGGACTTCTTGATGCCGTTCGTCACCGAGATGCCGGATTCGCTCGAGATGGATCACACCGTCACGCCGTCGGGACTCAACCCACTCGGAATGAAGGGTGCCGGTGAGGCGGGTGTGATCCCCACCAGCGCCGTCATCGCGGCTGCCATCGAGGACGCCGAAGGAATCTCGATCACGTCCATGCCCATTTCACCGTCCGAACTGTTCGAACTTCGACTCGCACACGCGGGTTCGTCATCAGAGGAGAATGCATGAGAATCGCCGGCACCGCGCAGCTGACGGCACCTCGCGAAGAGGTCTACGACAAGCTCCAGGACGGTCGTGTACTGGCCGCGACCATTCCCGGTGTGCAGTCGCTCGAGCAGCTCACGGACAATCACTACAAGCTCTCCATCATGGCGGGGGTCGCGTCGATCAAGGGCGTCTACGACGGCGAGGTTGTTCTGTCGCAACAGAATCGGCCTAATTCTTTTGTCATGACGGCTTCGGGGGCGGGTGCTCCCGGCACGGTGAAGGCGGACGTCACGGTCACCTTGACGGAGAACGAGGGTGGCACGCTGCTTTCGTATGACGCCGACGCCGTGGTCGGCGGGATGGTCGGCGGCGTCGGGCAGCGCATGATCACCGGTGTAGCCAAGAAGATGGCCGGGGTGTTCTTCAAGAGCATCGACGGCGTCATTGCCAACGGCATCCCCGAGAAGGTCACTGCCGCCGTGGCGGCGGCGGTACCGGCAGTGGCGGTCGAAGGCGCGCCGGTAGTTTCCGGAGCTGTCGCGGCACCGGCGGTTCTTCCGGCCGCTGCACCGACAGCGGGCAGCACAGATGCTCGCACGGTGATGGTCAGCGCCGTCGTCGGCGCAGCCATTGCTTTGTCAGGTGTTGCTATAGGCGGATTCCTGGCGCGTTCTGGTTGTCGCAAGTAGTTCACTCAGGTGTCAACAGCTGATTCACGATGAGGGAAACGCCCCGAACCGACCAGGTTCGGGGCGTTTTTCACGTCCGCGTAACCCACGGGGGCGCCGGCGAAGATCCGCTCGTGATCGTGCGCCGAACCTTGGTCCCCCGATTCGGCGAATTGTGACAAAGAATCCGCTCGTCCGAACCTGTGGAATAGCTCTACACGTCAGGTACGAGCCACTTACCGGCTAGGCCGCAACCGTCGATCGGTACCAGACGAGACGAGCCAAAGATCTCAGGAGGAAGCGTGGAACCCAGGAAGATTCGGGTCGGTATCGATACCGGCGGAACGTTCACCGACATCGTGGCAGTGGACGACGAAACCGGCGCCATCGTCACCACCAAGACCCCGTCCACCCCGGCGGACCCCGCCGAGGGCTTTCTCGCCGGTATCGAGAAGGTACTCGCCAAGCTCGGTGAGAGTGGCGACTCCATCGGTGCGGTCAGCCACGGCACGACCGTAGCGACGAACAAGCTGCTCGAAGGCAAGGTCGAGAACCTCGGCTTCATCACCACCGAGGGCTACGAGCACGTTCTCGAGATCGCTCGTCAGTCGGTGCCGGACGGTTACGGCAACTCGTACTTCTGGGTCAAGCCCGAACGCATCGTCCCCGCCGATCGTGTACGCACCGTCGGTGGACGCCTTTCCTTCGACGGCAGCGAGATTCGTCCGCTCGACGAAGAGAGCGTTCGCAGCGCAGCGCAGTTCTTCAAGGACCGCGGGATCCGGACCATCGGCGTCTGCCTCATGCACTCGTACGCCGATCCGACGCACGAGGAGCGCGTACGCGACATCCTCTTCGAAGTTTTCCCCGATGCGACGGTGAGCATCTCGAGCCAGGTGCTGCGTGAGTACCGCGAATACG
>NZ_LVCT01000343.1:0-2545 GCF_001647205.1 Rhodococcus sp. EPR-134 | reverse complement strand
GAAGGCTGCGGATCCGGTGTCGGGTTCGAATGTTGTTGCCGGTCAGGACATCAAGTACACGCTCACGTTCTCGAACACCGGTAACGGTGCGGGTGAGGTCGCGTACTTCGATGATTTGCGTCAGGTTGTGGACAAGGGTGCATTGAGTGGTTTGGCTGCTGATGCTCCGTTGGTTGCGACGATGGTCGGCAGTGATGGTTTCTCGGTGACGGGAACCTTGGCGGCCGGCGAAACGAAGACGGTGACGTATTCGGTGAAGGTCAATGCCGATGTGGTCGGTGGGGTGTTCGTGAACAACTTCGTTGTTCCGGGTACGACTCCGCCGGTTGATCCTCCGGAGGTGTGTGATCCGGCGACGCAACTGTGCACGACGCATCCGGTGAAGGTTCCGGGGTTCACGGTCGCGAAGGCTGCGGATCCGGTGTCGGGTACCAATGTTGCTGCGGGTCAGACGATCACGTATACGGTGACCGGTTCCAACACGGGTAACACGACTCTTGATCCGGTGGTGTTGACCGATGATCTGTCGAAGGTTCTCGACAACGCGACGTTGGTGGACGGTTCGCTCAAGGCAACTGTCGACAGTGTCGACGGTGCTGCTCCGACCCTGTCGGGCACCACGCTCTCGTGGACTGGTGCGTTGGAAGCCGGTAAGTCGGTTGTTCTGACCTATCAGGTGAAGATCAACGACGGTGTTGCCGGCGGGGTTCTGATCAACAACAAGGTCACCGGTACTGCGAAGCCGCCGACGGGTCCGGAGATCACTCCTCCGCCGGTGACGACCGAGCATCCGGTGGATGGCACACCCGCGATCGAGGTACTGAAGTCCTCTGTTCCGTCCACCACGAACCGTGTGGTTGGCGGCCAGGAGATCACGTACACGCTCACGTTCAAGAATGTGGGCACCGCGGATGGTGAGATCAGTTTCTACGACGATCTCACCGACGTTCTCGACGATGCAGTAATGACGAAGGATCCGGCTACCACTTCCACGCTGGTTGTTTCGGGTGTCGTCGACAACGTCTTCACGGTCACCGGCAAGCTGGCCAAGGGTGAGAGCGCGACCGTGACGTACACCGTCAAGGTCAATCCTGAGATCGGAACGTTGTCAGGTCCCGGATTCACTCCGGGTGTCCTGAACAACTACCTGGTGGTTGGTGGCGAGAACCCGCCAGTGGACTGTGTCCCGGGCGACGCTCTCTGCACCGAACACCCGATAGACCCGCCGGAGACCACCACTACGGTGCCGCCGACGACCACCACGACGCCGCCGGTCACGACGGAGCCCTGTGTTCCTCCGACGACGACCACGCGGATGGTTCCGACGACAACGGTTGCGACGACGACGGCTAGCGCGATCACTGCCGGTGACGCTGATGTGACCGGTACGGAGGAATCCACCACCACGGAGGAGACCACCACAGAGGAGACCACGACAGAAGAAGTTGTCGCGGAGGAGATTGTGGATCCGTGTGGCGTGACGACAACGACGCCGCCGACGACAACGCCGCCGGTCACGACAGTTCCGCCGACCACGACGGTTCCGAACACGACGGTGCCGGTTACACCGACGATCATCATTCCCCCGATCGTCGTTGTGCCTCCGATCGTCGTACCGCCGACGGTTCCGGGTCAGCCGGTTCCGAGCACGGTTCCGGGACAGCCGAAGCCGCCGACAGCAAACCCGGGTCAGCCGGGTCAGCCGAAGCCGTCTGCTCCTCAGGGCGGGACGATCAACTCGGGTGGTGGCGCTGGTGAGAGTGGCGTGAACACCGGGTTGCTCGCAGCAGGTGGATTGGTTCTGCTGCTGGCGCTGGGAACGGGTGTTGTTCTCCTGACGCGTAAGCGTCGCGAGGACGGTGACAACTGATTCTCTTGAGAATCTGAGGTAAACGACGTGGGGCAGATCGCAGAGTATGCGATCTGCCCCACGTCGTTTTCATGTGTGTTACGAGCCGAGCCGAGATCCGTCCTTCTTCCAGGCTGCAACTACCGACGGGCGAGGCTGGGAAGAACCACCGTCTGGCCAATGGGATGCGGGGCTTTCGATGCTGGCGTCGTCGGTCTCGCCGGGGTGCTGGACGCAGACGATGACGCGCTTCTCGTCCACGATGGGGCCGCAGGTTTCGGCGCCGACGGGAACGGTGAGGAACTGCTTTGTCTCACCGCGGTTTTCGCCTTCGAGGACAACGCTGAACAGCCCGTCGTTGGACTTGAGTGCGTTGCCGTCGGTGGAGATCCACAGGTTTCCGTGCGGGTCGAAGGCAAGGTTGTCCGGGCACGAGATGGGACTGACCTTGTTCTTGTCGAAACCGCCGAAGTAGGTATCGGCTGTGGCTGGATCTCCGCAGACGAGAAGAAGATTCCAGCCGAACGTGGTGCCGGCGTGGTCGTCGGTGATTTCGAGGACCTGGCCGTTCTTGTTGTTGTTGCGCGGGTTCGCCTCGTCGGCCGCGGCGCCACCGTCGACTCCGCGCTTGGTGTTGTTGGTCAGTGCGACGTAAACCTTGCCGCTCTTCGGGTTTGCCTCGAAGTCCTCGGGGCG
>NZ_LVCT01000342.1:0-9780 GCF_001647205.1 Rhodococcus sp. EPR-134 | reverse complement strand
GCCGTCTTCGCCGGTGCGCAGGATGGCTACCCACTCGCCGGTTCCGTCGAACTTGCCGTCCGACGGAAGTTTGCCGCTGCCGTCGATCTCGCCGGCGGAGTTTCCGCTGAGCTTTGCGACGTACAGTGTTCCGGCGTCGAGCAGAGTCATGTTGTGGCGCATGGCTGCTTGACTCTTGCCGTCCTGCATCTTTCGGCTGGAGACGAACTTGTACATGTAGTCGAAGCGCTCGTCGTCGCCGCTGTAGGCGACGACGGTGCCGTCCGACGTGATGTAAATGGTGGCGGCTTCGTGCTTGAAACGTCCGAGCGCTGTGTGCTTGATCGGAGTCGACGACGGATCCCAGGGATCGATCTCGACGACGTATCCGAATCGGTTGACCTCGTTGGGTTCTGCGACCAGATCGAACCGCTTGTCGAAGCGTTCCCACTTGCGCTCGGAAGCGGCGCCGGCAAGACCGTAGCGCTTCAGTCGCGCTGCGACCGTGGGATCGGTGACACCCTCGGCGTTCGCGAAGTACTGGTTGAAGTTCTCTTCGCCGGAAAGCACTGTGCCCCAGGGGGTGACGCCGCCGGCGCAATTGTTGAGGGTGCCGAGCACTTTGGTTCCCGTGGGATCGGCACTCGTCTTGAGGAAGTCGCTACCTGCAGCGGGGCCGGTCACGACAAATTCCGTGGTTCCGGTGATGCGGCGGTTGTTCGATCCGATCTCCGGTACCAGCTTGCCGTTGTCGGATTCGCCCTTGACCTGCACGACCGACAGTCCGTGGCTGGCGAGGCCGATCTTGAACTGCTCCTCGGTCGGGTTCTCCGCATCGTAGCCGCGGAACATCGCCGGCTCGGTGGAGTATTCGTGATTGACCACGAGTAGGTAGGTGTTGGGCTGCCCGTCGACCGGGAGCAATCCGGCGAAGTCGTTGTTGAATCCGAACTGCAGTTCCTGCGCTGCCGCAGTCTGCTTGTCGAAGTCGAAAGCCGGGGCGCCGGCGAGAACGGCGTCACCCCAGCGAATCACGACGGCTTGATCGTATCCGTCAGGGACGGTGACCTTGTCTTCCTTGTTGGGCGCGACGGCGCCGAAGTTCGTCCCCGCTGGTGTCGATCCGCTGCTGCTGCCGCTCGTCGATCCGGTTCCCGGTTCGGCACTTGCGGATTCGTCCGAACAGGCAACGAGGGCGCTGCCCGCTCCCACCGCGAGCACTGCCATGCCGCTGCCCCGGAGCAAGCCGCGACGACTCAGCGCTGTGCGTGCGATGTCGCGGAAGTACTCGCCGCCCGAGGTGTTGGGGACCTCGTGAGAGCACGCGTTTCCGCACTTGTACTGGCAGGTGATCGACGCGCGTGCAGACACGCCGTCGTGTTTGACGAACAAGGCCAAAGGCTTGATAGCCACCGTGAACTCCCGAGATTCGATGTACGGACTTCGGGAACCGTAGAAGCTCGAAGCAAGGGTAAAGGAACGTAAAAATGAACGGCAAAACAACGAGGTGACCCTTACCCGCGGTTTACGACGCGTCCCCGCGGGGACGTCGCATGACATTTGTCATCGCCGATCCGTGACGGTGTCACCGCAGGTGATGATGCTGTGCACTGTTTTCGGCTCTGACTTCCCGCGAAGCTTGGATGCATGAGAGAACCACATGAGGGAAGCCTCCTGACGGACCTGATGGACATCGGACCCGCACCCACGATGGGCCGCGAACTTGTAGTGATCGTGGTGAACATCGCGATCGTCGGAGTGGTGTTCGCGATCATCGGCTCCAATCCGGTGTTCTGGATCCTTGTTGCCGCTCTCGCTGTCTATGCGGGTATTCGATTCGCGATCGGACTGCGCGGCTGGAACCGAGCGGAGGCGCAGCGATGAAGGGCGATCCCGTGATCGACGTAGTCGGAATGTCGCGGCGTTACGGCTCCGGCAAGGAGGCGTTCGATGCTGTTCGCAATCTGGATCTGAGTGTTCAGGAAGGCGAGCTGTTCGGCCTCCTCGGAACAAACGGTGCCGGCAAGACATCCACTCTCGAAGTGATTCAGGGCCTTTCGCGAGCCAGTGCCGGAACGGTGCGCGTTCTGGGCATGGATCCGGTGCGCAACCGCAAGCAGATTCGCCCGTCGCTTGGCATCATGCTCCAGAAGGGTGGCTTGCCCCAAGACCTGACTGCTCGTGAGAGTTTGGCGATGTGGGCCGGAACCTGCTCGAATCCGCTGCCCGTGGACGAGGTGCTCGAGCGCGTGGACATGCGTGACCGTGGTGATACCCGCGTGAAGTTCCTCTCGGGAGGTGAGGCCCGGCGACTGGATCTGGCGTGCGCGATCATCGGCCGGCCACTCGTACTGTTCCTCGACGAACCGACTACTGGATTGGACCCCGAAAGTCGGCGTAACACTTGGCAATTGATTGCTGACTTGAAAGCGTCGGGCGTCACCATCATGTTGACGACGCATTACCTGGACGAAGCCGAGTCCCTGTGCGACCAGTTGGCGATCATGCACCGAGGATCGGTGGTGCGCAGCGGAACCGTGGCGGACGTCGTCGCGGATCATCCTGCCCAGATCAAACTGCACCGTCCCGGTCTTCCGCTCCCGGCCCTGGCCGGCGCCGAGGTACGCGTCGAAAACGATCTGGTGGTGATCACCACTCGCACAGTGCAGGAGACGCTGACGGAACTGCTGCTGTGGGCACAGCACAACAACATCCTGCTGACCGGCCTGGATGCCCGCGCGGCATCCCTGGAGACCGTATTCCTCTCCATTGCAGACCAATTCGATCATCACGCAACTCTCGAAGGAGCGTCGGCATGAACCGCATAGCAACCCTGTCTCGTTCGGAGTTCACGCTCCTGGGACGAAATCGACTGTTGCTCTTCAACGCAATCGTCCTCCCGTTGATCTTTCCCGTGGGGATGCTGTACCTGTCGCGCGATGGCGGGTTGTCCGACAAGTCGGTGTCGGCAGGCCTCGAGGTGTTTGCACTCTTCCTGCTCGTGTTCGTGGTCTTCTACAACCTCCTGTCGGTGTACGCGACGCGTCGTGACGAGTTGGTTCTCAAGCGACTACGGACAGGGGAATGCAGCGACGCCGAGATCCTCGCGGGCCCGGCAGTGCCGTCGTGGGTTCTCACCGGCCTGTTGACGGTGGTGATCGGAATCGCCGTGATGGTTCTGGGCGGTAGTGCTCCGGTCAATCCGGTCCTGGTGCTGGTCGCGGTGATCGGCGGCGCCGCGCTCTTCACGGCGCTGGCGTTGATCACTTCGGCTGTCACGCGAAATGCAGAGGCGGCGCAGATCACCTGCATGCCGATTCTGATTCTGGCGACGGCAGGTATGTCCTCGATCAGGAATGTCGTGCCGGACAACGTTGCTCGCATTCTCGATTTCACTCCGCTGGCCGCAGTAGTGGACCTTCTCAATCTCGGATGGCTGGGGCGGACCACTGGCGAACTGGCTGATCTGGGCGATGCGCCCGGTGCGGCAGCGGGATTTGTCGACACCTTCGGTTCGGCTGCGCAACCGCTGTTGGTCATGCTGGCGTGGATCGTCGGTTCGGTTCTGATCGCGAACGTCCACTTCCGCTGGGAACCGCGTTCGTAGAACTCTGAGAAGGTAGTGGGCATGATCGCGCAGAACTTCGGACGCTGGAATCCGAGACGGACGTGGCGAACCGCGTCGAACGTCGACAAGGTTCGCCTCTACACGCGGCAATCGTTCATCATGGTCGCAGTGGTTTTCGGTGGCTTCGGTGCGGTCACCGAGATAGTTGCGGATCGGTACCTGTCGGGTGTCTTCCTCGGAATCAGTGCCGTTGCGTGCGTCATCGCCGTGTCTCGGATGCCTGATCTGGGCGGAGTCGTGGCCAAGCCCGTCCAGATTCCTCTTGCCGTGATGACGTTGTCGGCGTTCTGCTCGGCGGGAATTGCCTTGGGAAGCAATGGCGAGAACGGCCCGTACTTCTGGCTGGCGGCAATCCTTGTCGTGCCCCTTGCGGGGTTGACGTCGTTGCGCTGGCTGATCGTGGGCTCGGTGGCCGCCGGGGTTGTACTGGGACTGCTTGCGGGTCCGGAAAGCGGCGTGTCCGTCGGAATCGTCGCCGCCTTCATGGGGCTGACCGTCTACATGTCGGTGTGGCTGCTGCGGATGGTCACCGAATTGGATGAGGCACGCGGAGCCGCTGCCGCTCTGTCCGTCGCCGAGGAACGGTTGCGATTTTCACGCGATCTCCATGACGTCGTCGGGCGGGCACTGTCTGCAATTGCGGTGAAAAGTGAACTTGCAGCTACTCTTTCACGACGCGGCGACGATCGTGCCGCCGCGCAGATGGACGAAGTACGCGAACTTGCGCAAGATTCACTCGACGAAGCGCGCGAGTTGGTTCGGGGATACCGGTCCATCGCCTTGGCGTCCGAGCTGGCCGGTGCGCAGTCTCTGCTCGAGGCCGCCGGAATCTCCACTGCGATACGTGGATCGGCAGATCAGCTGCCGGTGGAACTGGCCGAAGCTGCCGCCTGGGTCGTCCGTGAAGGCGTCACCAACATTCTCCGGCACTCCAGTGCCGAGAATTGCAGCATCGAAGTGTTCGCGGACGGCGTCGTGATCGCCAACGACGGCGCACGGATCGCAGAGCCGAACAACGGAACCGGCCTGAACGGATTGCGCGAGCGCGTCGGCGCCGTCGGAGGAATTGTCGAAACCGTGCAGGACGAAGATCGCTTCACCCTCACCGCCCACTTTCCGTCCCGAACGAAGGAGTCTCGGTGACCGAGCCGATCAAGGTACTGCTGGCCGACGACGAGAACCTGATCCGCTCGGCTCTGGCCATGATGTTGTCGCTCGAGGACGACATCGTTGTCGTCGCGGAAGCCGAATCCGGCGAGGATGCCGTGGTCGCTGCTGCAAAACATCAACCTGACGTAGCCGTGCTCGACCTTCAAATGGCAGGTATCGACGGCATCGAGACGGCGCAACAGATTGCGCAGACGGTCTCGGGGTGCGTCTCGATCATCGTGACGAGCCACGGGCGTCCCGGGTATCTGAAGAAGGCACTGTCAGCAGGCGTCCGAGGATTTCTGCCGAAGACGACGCCTGCGGCGACGCTCGCCGAGGTGGTCCGCAGCGTCCACGCGGGCGGGCGGTACGTCGATCCGTCGTTGGCTGCCGAGGCAATCGGCGCCGGCGACTCACCGCTTACTCCGCGCGAGGCGGACGTACTCGAATACGCGGCCGACGGAGCATCCATCGAGCAGATCGCTTCCCGGGCACACCTCTCGGCAGGAACCACCCGGAACTATCTGTCGTCAGCTGTCACCAAACTCGGTGCTGCCAACCGGCACGAAGCAGCGGTGATCGCCCGCCGGCAGGGGTGGATTTAGGGCCTTCGGCCCCGTGCGCCTTTCTGGTTGCGGGCACTACCAAAAAGGCGCACAGGGCCGAAGGCCCCGCAATGTCGAGAATCCCCGACTTGCTTCGTCCCTGTAGTGAAGTGCGACCAGAATGGGTGGCACCGACACAGAGGAGATTCACGATGGCCAAGTACTTGCTGCTCAAGCACTACCGCGGCGCTCCGGCTGCAGTCAACGACGTGCCGATGGACCAGTGGACACCGGACGAGATCACGGCTCACGTGAAGTACATGCAGGACTTCGCGGATCGGCTCGAGAAGGCGGGCGAGTTCGTCGACGGTCAGGCTCTCGCTCCTGAGGGCACCTTTGTCCGGTACGACGGTGAGGGTCGCCCCCCGGTCACCGATGGCCCGTTCGCGGAAACCAAGGACCTCATTGCCGGCTGGATGGTGATCGACGTCGACGGCTACGACCGTGCCGTCGAATTGGCCGGGGAACTTTCGGCCGCGCCCGGCGCAGGCGGGAAGCCGATTCACGAATGGCTCGAACTGCGCCCGTTCCTGACCGAGCCGCCGACCATCACGGACTGACAACTCTCATGGACGACGCCCTGCTTCGGAGTCTGACTCCGAGCGTGCTCGGCATCCTCGTCCGCCGCGGAGCAGATTTCGCGTCGGCCGAGGACGCCGTGCAGGACGCTCTGCTCGAGGCGGTCAGGGTCTGGCCGGACAACCCGCCACGGGACCCGAAGGGCTGGCTGGTCACAGTGGCCTGGCGGCGGTTCCTCGACGGGATCCGGTCGGATGCGGCTCGCCGTAAGCGGGAGTTTCTGGCTGACGAGCAGCCAGGCGAGCGGCCGGTCAGCGGGTCGGTGCCGGGCGTGGACGACACACTCCAGCTCTACTTTCTGTGCGCGCACCCGTCGTTGACGCCGTCGTCCGCCGTCGCACTCACGCTGCGCGCTGTCGGCGGGCTGACCACCCGCCAGATTGCGCAGGCCTACCTGGTGCCCGAAGCGACTATGGCTCAGCGCATCAGCCGAGCCAAGCGCACGGTCTCCGGCGTCCGGTTCGAGCAACCCGGCGATGTCGCCACCGTCCTGCGTGTCCTCTATCTGGTCTTCAACGAGGGGTACTCCGGCGACGTCGACCTGGCTGCCGAGGCCATCCGGCTCACCCGGCAGTTGGCGGCCGCGATCGATCACCCCGAAGTCGCAGGGTTGCTCGCACTGATGCTGCTCCATCACGCTCGTCGAGCCGCGCGAACTGCCGCGGACGGCAGTCTGGTTCCGCTAGCCGAGCAGGATCGCAGCCGGTGGGACACCGATTCGATTGCCGAAGGAGTCGCAATCCTCCAGTCAGCTCTCGCCCGCGACCGGCTCGGTGAGTTCCAGGCCCAGGCCGCCATTGCTGCACTCCATGCCGACGCTCTCACAGCAGACGAGACCGACTGGGTGCAGATCGTGGAGTGGTACGACGAACTCGCAGCCTTGACCGACAGCCCGATCGTCCGGCTCAACCGAGCGGTGGCCGTCGGCGAGGCAGACGGACCACGCGCCGGATTGGCAGCTCTTGCAGCGCTGGGCGATTCACTTCCACGCCATGCCGCAGTCGAGGCCTATCTGCGTGAACGCGACGGAGACCTGGAGTCGGCGGCGAGGTTGTATGCCGATGCAGCGCACAAGGCATCCAACCTCGCCGAACGCGACCATCTGATGCTTCAGGCGTCCAGGATCAACGCCCGTCGATCTCCTGCAAGCGCCCCTGAGTCAGAGAACCTGTGAGAGGAACGCTTGCAGTCGATCTGTTTCGGGATCGTCGAAAAGCTGTTCCGGAGTACCGGTTTCGACAACGGCACCGCGATCCATGAACAGCACCTTGTCGGAAACGGAACGCGCGAAACCCATTTCGTGCGTCACGACGACCATGGTCATGCCGGACTTCGCGAGATCGGCCATCAATGCCAGAACACCCTTGACCAGTTCGGGGTCGAGAGCTGACGTCGCCTCGTCGAAGAACATGACCTCGGGCTTCATCGCCAGGGCGCGGGCAATGGCGACGCGCTGCTGCTGACCACCCGAAAGGTTGCCGGGCCGCGAGTCGGCCTTCTCCCTGAGCCCCACCAGATCCAGCTGCTCGAGCGCGAGCGCCCGAGCTTGCTCCTTCGACAAACCCTTGAGCTTGTTCGGCCCAAGTGCGATGTTCTCGGCGACGGTCTTGTGTGGGAACAGGTTGAAGTGCTGGAACACCATGCCGATCCGCTGGCGTAGCTCGTCGGGGTTGTCCTTCAGGACGGACTTCCCGTCGAGCAGCACGTCACCCTGCTCGGGCTCGTGCAGACGGTTCAGCACGCGCAGGAGCGTCGACTTGCCCGAACCGGAGGGCCCGATGACGGTGACGGTGTTTCCGGCGTCGACGTGCAGGTTGACGCCGCGAAGCACCTTGTTGGTGCCGAAGGACAGATGCAGGTCCTTGCCGGTGAGCGATACGGACTTCAGTTCAGAGCTGGTAGTCATGTCCTCAGCCCCTTTCCACGACGATGGCCTGCTCGAGCGGATCCAACGTGCCTGAAGTGTCGGCGCGTCCGGTCCGGAGTCGGTTGTCGATGTAGTTGACGAGGTGCGTCAGCGGGATGGTCAGAGCAAGGTAGAACAAGCCTGCCGCAACGAGCGGGGACAGGCTGCCGGTCTGGGCGTTGAGATCACGTCCGACGGCAAAGAGTTCCCGCTGGGTGACGAGCAGACCGAGGAAGTAGATCAGCGACGAGTCCTTGATCAGCGAGATGAACTGGTTCATCAACGCCGGCAGAACGCGTCGTACACCCTGCGGGATGACGACCAGCGACATGGACTTTCGGTAGCTGAAACCGAGGGCACGTGAAGCCTCGAGCTGCCCGGACTCGACGCTCTGGATTCCGGATCTGAAGATCTCACCGATGTATGCCGACGCGAGCAGGGACAGCGCCGCGACACCGAGCCAGTACGGATTGCTACCGGTGATTCCCTTGACGATCGGTCCGACGCCGAGCCCGATGATCAAGATGATGACGACTGCGGGCAGGCCACGGAAGATGTCGGTGTAGACGCGGGCCGGCCAGCGCAGCCAACGGGTGCGCGAGATACCGGCGACAGCGAGCAGCATGCCGAGGATCGTGCCGATGATGCCGGACGCGAGCGCAAGGATCAGGGTGTTGGGAAGACCGGTCTTGAGGAGATCGGGGAATGCCTTCTTGTACAGATCCCAGTCGAAGAACGTGTCCTTGAGCTGTTCGAGCGTCGACTTCGGTTGGTACGACGCGGTATCGCCACCGTCGCCGTTTGCTGCGTTTTCCGCGGCAATGGCTGCGAAGTCGGGCAGTTCCGGAGTGGCCGCGGCCTTGGATCCGGGCTTCCAGCCTTCAGGGAGTTGGCGCGGTACCCAGTCGGCGTACAGCTGAGACCAGGTTCCGTCGTCGATGACTGCGTCGAGGCCGGAGTTGAGGGCGTCGATCAGCGGCTGGTTTTCCTTGTTCACCGCCCAGCCGACGAAGTTGTTGACCGAGAAGGTGTTCTGGATGATCGAGGTCGGGTCACCGGGAGCGATTGCACCTTCGGCCTGCTGAGACGGAGCTACCCAGGCGTCGATCTGTCCGGACTTGAGGTTCGCGTACGCCGTGGCGTAGTCGGGAAACTTCACGGGATCGAGCTTGAGCGTGTTCACGACGTAGTCGTCCTGCACGGTTCCCTGCACGACGCCGATGCGCTTGGAGGCATCCAGGTCTCCGAAGCCGGTGATCGGGCTGCCGTTAGGCACGACGAGGGAGAAGTATCCGAAGTCGTAACCGTTGGTGAAGCCGACGGTGTTGCGACGGTCGTCCGTGGTGGTGATGGACGACGAGCCGACGTCGAAGCGTCGACCGGCAACCTGGGCGAGAAGCCCGGCGAACTCGGTGCCGACGAACTCGACCTTCAGGCCCAGCTTGTCCGCGACGGCCTTCAGCAGCTCGTTGTCGTATCCGGTGTACTGATTCTCGGAGTTGACGCAGATGCTCGGGGGCGCGTCACCGAGCGTGCCGACCGTGATGACCCCGGGTTTGATCAGATTCAGCTTCGAGGTGTCGATCTGATCGACCGGGGTGACGGTGGCCGTGGTGTAGCGGTCTTCGGCGCCCGCACCCGCTGCCGCATCCAGATTGGTGGGCGCCGCGGTTGCAGCTCCCACTCCTGGAGGTGCACACAGGTCTGTGGGGGCTGCCGACGAATCCGAGCCACTCGAGCACGATGACAGAGTCAGCGCCAGGAGGGCAGTGAGGAGCAGTACCACCACCAGGCGGATCTTCGCTGCGACGGAAGAAAACATGCGTGCAGCGTAAACCTAAGGGTAGCCATTTCTCCGTGTAGAACTGTTGACAGTTTTCGGACAAGGGGCCGTTGCGCTGCGGGCATGCCTTCAAATCAGCGTGATTTTAAGT
>NZ_LVCT01000341.1:0-1934 GCF_001647205.1 Rhodococcus sp. EPR-134 | reverse complement strand
GACCACCGACGGTGAACCCCGCGACATCCCGTTCTACGTCATGAAGTCCAACGGCGGTGTCCTGTCGGCCAAAGAGGTTGTTCACCAGCCTATTACGACAGTCCTGTCGGGACCGGCCGCCGGAGCCCTCGGTGCTGCGCTGATCGCCGACGCCGCCGGCGTCGAGCAGGTGTTGACCTGTGACGGCGGCGGAACGTCGACGGATGTCACCGTCGTGGTTCGCGGCGAGCCCGCGCTGACCACCGAAGGGCGAGTGGGCAACTACCCGTCGAAGATCCCGATGATCGACGTCGTGACCGTCGGCGCCGGTGGTGGGTCGATCGCGTGGATGACGCCGGAACACACCCTCCGAGTCGGCCCTCAGTCGGCCGGCGCCGATCCCGGACCGTTGTGCTACGGCAAGGGCGGCAGCGAACCGACCATCACCGACGCGCACGTCCTGCTCGGTCGCATCCCACCCCACCTGCTCGGTGGCGAGATTCCTCTCGACACGGAATTGGCACGCAAGGGCCTCGAAGAGCTTGCAACACAGCTCAGTCTGGGCTTCGAAGAGTGCGCGGTCGGCGTCCTCGAGGTCTCGGCATGGAACCAGGCCAACGCCCTGCGTCAGATCACCGTCAAGCGTGGCCTCGACGTTCGCGACTTCACCCTCGTGACGTTCGGCGGTTCCGGCTCCCTGCTCGCCTGCCGTCTCGTCGACATCCTGGGTCTGAAAGACGTTCTCGTCCCGCTCAATCCGGGTAACGTCTCCGCGTTCGGTCTGCTGACGGTCGATGTCCGCAACGACTACGTCCAGACGCACGTCAGTCGTCACGACCGGTTGAAGGCTGAAGACCTGCAGAGCCAGTTCGACGCGCTGGCCGGCGAAGCCGAGATCGCGCTTGCCGAAGAGGGTTTCGACGAGACGCAGCGCAAGTACTCTCGCACTGCGGATCTGCGTTACCTCGGTCAGGCCTTCGAGGTACGCGTCCCGGTGGCGGAAGGTACCGTCACGACGCAGATCATGGACGACGCGGCCGAGGCGTTCCACCAGGCGCACCGCGAGCTGTACGGCTACGACTTCCGGGGAGACCCGTCGCAGCACGTGGAATGGGTCAACCTGCGCGTGAGTGGCATCGGCCCGATCAAGCGTCCGACGCTCAAGGAGATCCCGGCCGGCACCGGCGCCGACACCGCTCGAACCGGTTCGCGTCAATCGTATTTCGACAGCTGGGTCGAAACGGCCACCTACGATCGCACACTGCTCGGTGCGGGTGACGTCATCGAAGGACCGGCCGTGATCGAGGAGTTCAGCTCGACTGTCCCGATCCATCCCGGATTCTCGGCACGTATCGACACCTTCGGGAACATTCGTATCTCGAAGTCTTCCGACTCGAACGGAGTGAAGTGATGACCGCCATTCTCGATGCTGCTGCTGCCACCGCGGCCAAGCCGTACCGACTCACCGCTACCGACGGCGCGTCACCTGATCCGATTTTGGTCGAGATCGTCGCCGGTTACCTCGCCAGCGTGGAAATGGAGGTCGAGACCTCCATTTCGCGCACCTCGCGCTCACCGATGATCCGTGACGCTCACGATTTCCGCGCCGGTATTCACGACCGGAACCTCCGCAAGCTCACGGGCCGTTCGTATTCCGCGCTGGTGCATCCGATCGCCCGGGACTTCCCACTCGAGACGATGAAGCCGGGAGACGTGTACTTCCACAACGACGTCTACCTGTCCGAAGGTGGCATCGGCCATCTCCCCGACCTCTGCGTCACGGTGCCTGTCTTCGCCCGCGTCACTCCCGATGCCGAGCCGAAGGTTGTTGCGTTCGTTCAGGCATTCGGTCACCACGACGACATCGGCGGTTGCTGCCCCGGCTCCATGCCGTCCGGCGCCACCACGGTGTACGAAGAGGGACTGATGGTTCCGCCGATCAAACTGTGGGACCA
>NZ_LVCT01000340.1:0-20044 GCF_001647205.1 Rhodococcus sp. EPR-134 | reverse complement strand
TCGAACTTTCCCCTTCGCTCATGTCCGCAAGCTACCGACCCACATCGACCCCACCCCTTCAGACCTGCACCATTCGGCATTTAGTTCAGTCAACGGGGCCTCGCCGTTACCGCAGCCGCGCTGGTATCCACCCGGATGTGGTCGGGTGTCGACAATCGCTGTCCGGGACAGCAACTCTTCCAGTTCCGATCGCGTGGGGCTGCCAGGGGCCGACTCGAGACGCTCGTCCCCGAACCATCCGCAGGACGCGACGAGACATACGAGCGCGAGCGTCGACCGGATCGCAAATAACCGTGCAACCACCTGTGCCCCCGTCCGTCGTAGACGGTGATTCAACGCCGCCCGTCGTAGACGGTGATTCAACGCCGTCCGTCGTAGACGGTGATTGAACCATCGGGGGCCGACAGGAATCAGCCGAACTCGATCACCACTTTGCCGGCGGCATGGCCGTCTTCGACTGCAGCGAGCGCTTCCCCAGCGCGGGAGAATGGGTACCGCCCGGACACGGACGGGTCGAGGATCCCGTCGGCCACGAGCGCCGCGATCTCCGTGAATACTGCTGTAGTTCTTCGGCGTTCGACACCACCGCCGCCGAGTCGGCTCGCCGCCAGAGGATCGGCGATGCTCAGGATCGGTGCGTCCGGTCGGGCGAGCTCAGCGCCGCGAGTGAGAGTGTCCCCGCCGACCAGGTCGAAAACCGCGTCCACTCCGACTGGGGACAACGCGGACACGTCGTCTGCGAAGCCGTCCCCCGACGCAACCCAACGTGCTCCCGCTTCCTCGATCGCGGTTCTCTTGGACTCGCTCGCGACACCGATCACGTTGATACTCCGCGCCAGAGCAAGCGCGATCGTGCTGCGACCAACGCCGCCGCCGGCGCCGAGCAGCAGGAGTGTCGCCCCGGGTTTCAGACCGAGATCGTGGAGTGCGTCGTAGGCCGTTCCTGCCGCAACCGTCAGCACTGCGGCATCGGCCCAGGACACGGTAGGCGGCTTGTGTGCTGTCGAGGAGACGTTGAGCAATGTCGACGCGGCGTAGCCGCCGAAGCCGGTCGCGGTAGCGCCGAGCACTTCGTCGCCGACCTCGAACTCGGTGACCCGCGGACCTACTCCGATGACAACACCGGACACTTCGCGGCCCAGAACCGCAGGCAGCGTCACCGGGACAGTATCTTTTCGAGTACCCGCGCGAACTTTCCAGTCAGCGGGGTTGACGCCCGCCGCTCGGACCGACACCAGCAGTTGGCCGGCACCGGGCGGGGGCAAGGTGACGTCGAAGTAGGACTGTGTGTCGGGTCCGCCGTACTCGGTGAAGCCGTCTGCCGTTGTCATGCCTGCCAGCCTATTGCCCGGTAGGCGGGAAGTGGTGTCGGTGGCACCTGATTGGATGGTCGGATGCTGCATGGACTCTGGTCACCGGGATCGGGGCTCAAACTGTGGGTCGACGGGCACGAGGGTGCCGGGACCGACGATCCCCGTGATCCGGTCAGTGCTGTCCTGCATCGCAAGTTCCGTCATCGTGTGAATGTCGCTATGCCGCCCGTACCTGGCGGGCCTTTGCAGAGTGAGTACGCAGCTGTTGCGTTGGCGCCGCCGGACGCAGTCGATCTCCTGCTGCGGTTCAAGGCCGACGATCAGCGAATTGCGGGAGACCTGCACTTTCTCGTACATGTGGCGCGAGGAATAGACCGGTGGGTGCGCGCCGGACGGGTGGTCCCCGCACTGACGCGGGCTGAAGGAAGTTGGTGGCCACGCTGGCAGTTGTCGGTGGGGGAACGCCAGCGCGCCTGGATCGGCGAACTGGTCGTGGCGATGCCGCCGGTGCAGCGGGCGGTCGGTTCGCCGAGGGCGACGATCGAAGACATCACGAACGAACTCACGGACCCGATCGTTCGTCGTGCTCTCGGGGACTCACATCCGGTGGTGCAGACCCCGCTGTGGCAGGCCGTGTTGTCCGGGGACGCTTTCGACGACGTGTCGGTACGAGCGGCCGAGGGACTCGCCGAATGGGGGTCGACGTTCACCGCCGGAGAGCCGGACTTGGTTCTGCGGCTGATCGAGCCTGAACTCGACGACAATTCCGATCCCGACGACGATGCGCTGTGGCGTCTGCAAGTGTGTTTGCGTCCTGAAGGTGAAGCGCCCGAACGTGTTCGACTGCACCGGGCAGATCCCAAACGTATCCAGCTCGGCAGCCGCAAGCTCGAAGACGCAATCAAGGCTTACCCACGTTTTCGCGACGTGCCGCGTGACGAGGACAGCCTCGACCTGTTGCTGCCCACACCTGTCGTGATGGACCTGGTCGGACACGGCGCGATTGTCCTGCGAGAGCGAGGGATCACGCTGCTGCTTCCTCGCGCATGGAACGTGGTGTCTCCATCCCTGCGTGTGCGCGTGACCTCGGCAGCATCTCCGATCGTTGCGGAGAATCGTACGGTCGGTATGGACCAATTGCTGGAATACGATTGGGAATTGGCGCTCGGAGACAAGGTACTCACCGCCGAGGAAATGACCCGACTCGTCGATGCGAAGTCCGATCTGGTCCAGTTGCGCGGCGAGTGGGTTCAGGCGGACAAAGACGTCCTGGCCCGCGCGGCTCGTTTTGTCAGTCAGCGGCACTCGAGCGGGGACCGAGCGATCGTCGATCTGATCAAGGACTTGATCGCCGACGACCTCAAAGACCTGCCGGTCGATGAAGTGAAAGCAACCGGATGGGCCTCGGCACTGCTCGACCAGTCGGTGGCTCCGCGGCAGGTCGCGGTACCGTCGACGGTCAACGCGACTTTGCGTCCGTATCAACGACGCGGTCTCGACTGGTTGGCGTACATGAGTGCCCTCGGGCTCGGCGCCGTTCTGGCCGACGACATGGGTCTGGGTAAGACGCTGCAACTGTTGGCGTTACTTGCGCACGAGAAGTCCAAGACAGCAACACTGTTGGTGTGCCCGATGTCGGTCGTGGGAAACTGGCAGCGTGAAGCGGTGCGATTTGTACCGAGCTTGCGCGTCTACGTTCATCACGGTTCGGATCGCGCTACCGGGGCGGAGTTGGAACAGGCAGTTCGTGAGAGTGATCTGGTGATCACCACCTACGCGCTCATGACCCGCGACGTCGCGGCGCTCAAGGATCTCGACTGGCGGCGCGTAGTGCTCGACGAAGCTCAACACATCAAGAACGCCAAGACATCTCAGGCCCGCGCTGCTCGCAGCATCCCCGCGGATCATCGCGTTGCTCTGACCGGAACGCCGGTGGAGAACCGACTGGACGAGCTGCGGTCAATCCTCGATTTTGCCAATCGCGGTGTACTCGGCTCGGAGCAGATGTTCCGCAAAAGGTTTGTCGTACCGATCGAGCGGGAAAAAGATCAGCTTGCCGTCTCGCGACTGCGAGCCGTCACGTCCCCCTTTGTGCTGCGGCGCGTGAAGACCGATCCCGCCGTGATCGCGGATCTCCCGGAGAAGTTGGAGATGACGGTTCGAGCGAATCTCAGCGAAGAGCAGGCCGCGTTGTACCGCGCCGTGGTGGACGAGATGATGGCGCAGATCAAGGGGACGGAAGGGATGAAGCGCAAGGGCGCCGTCCTGTCTGCGCTGACCAAACTCAAACAGGTGTGCAATCATCCCGCGCACTTCCTGCGCGACGGTTCGCCGGTGATGCGCCGCGGGCAACACCGTTCGGGAAAGCTCGGACTGGTCGAGGACATCGTCGAGTCGGTCATCGGCGACGACGAGAAGGTTCTGTTGTTCACACAGTTTCGTGAGTTCGGCGAATTGGTGGTGCCGTACCTGGCCGACCGGTTCACCACCGAAGTTCCGTTTCTCCACGGCGGAGTGTCGAAAGCCGGGCGCGACGCCATGGTCGAGGCATTCCAAGGTGAAGGCGGCCCGCCCATCATGGTGCTCTCGCTCAAGGCCGGCGGCACGGGTCTGAATCTCACGGCGGCCAACCATGTGGTTCACCTCGACAGATGGTGGAACCCGGCGGTAGAGAACCAGGCGACGGACCGTGTCTTCCGCATCGGTCAGAGAAAGAACGTTCAGGTACGCAAGATGGTGTGCGTCGGAACCTTGGAAGAGCGAATCGACACGATGATCGCGAGTAAAAGTGAACTCGCCGAACTTGCAGTCGGGACCGGTGAGAACTGGGTGACGGAGATGAGCGTCGAGCAATTGGACGAGTTGTTGCGACTCGGCGACGACGCGGTGGGCGAATGAGTCCGCGCGGCAAGGGCCCCGATTTCAGCGAGTACACCGGCTCCCGACGGCGAGCACCCGCGCCGGTCAAGCCTCGTCCAGCGTTCGGGAGAACGTTCTGGGGCAAGGCTTTTGTCCGCGTCGTCGAAGAGATCGGCGACAAACCTCGTGTCACGCGTGGGCGAACGTATGCGCGTTCGGGTCAGGTTTTGGCGCTCGACATCGAACCGGGAGTGGTGACGGCCGAGGTTCAGGGCAGCCAACTTCAACCTTTCGTTTCCACGCTGTCGATCGACACTCTTGATCAATCGGATATCGACGACATCATCACCAAGATCCGCCGAGTGCCGGGAAGCCTTGCCGCGCTGGTGTCCGGCACTGTCCCAGACATGCTTGCTGCCCAACTGATACCGGACGGCCCGTCGGCTTTCCGATTCGACTGCACCTGCCCCGATGTCGGCTGGCCGTGCAAACACGCTGCGGCCGTGGCGTTCTTGACCGCGGAGCGAATCGACACCGATCCGCTCAGGTTGCTGAGACTTCGCGGGGTCGACCTGGAGCAGTTGATCGGGGGAGTAGAAGACGAGTTGACTGTTTCGGTGGACGTCGAGAATTGGTTCGGAATCGCGGCTGCCCTCCCTGCGCTACCGAAGGTGCCTTTTCGCGCGGCGATCGACGATCTGGATATCAGGCGGTTGCGCGAGGCGGTTGCGGCATTGGGATTGGACATGGCTCAGCAGAACGTCGCCTTGGACGAAATACGGTCCATCTACCGACGGTTGGACGGTTGAAATCGGACAACTCCGGACTGGTGCTAGTTTCCTGTCGTAAATTCCAGTATCGTTAATTGGACCGGTCCGGTCGGGACCTGCCTGCGATTTCAGGTCGTTGTCGTCGGCGAATAGACGACTATTCATTTCTCGGAGGGACAGTCGCTGTGATGCCCGTTCATTTGCGCGACAGCGCAATACCCAAACACGAGCAGTTGCGCACCATTCTCCTGCGCAAGTGCACCCAAGAGCTCCAGCCTGGCGACTTGATGACCAGCGAGCGAAACCTGATGCAGGACTACGGCGTCAGTCGGATCACGGTTCGCGAGGCAATCGGGCAACTGGTCAATGACGGACACCTCGTTCGCGTGCGTGGCAAGGGAACCTTCGTTGCGCACCGTGCTGTCCAATCCAAGCTGCACCTTGCATCCTTCACCGAGGAAATGCGCGCCCAGGGGCATCACCCCACGACGGTGGTCCTGGTCAGCGAACAGGGGCCGGTCCCCGAAAACACTGCTGCCGCACTGAATATGCGACCGGGTTCCGACGGTTACCACGTCAAGCGCTTGCGCCTTGCCGACGGCGAGCCGGTGAGCGTGGACGACGGCTGGTTCAATCCCGAACTGTTGCCGGGTTTACTCGACATGGACTTGACGGGTTCGATCTATCGGGCAACCGCCGACAAGTACGACAAGCCGATCGATCGGGCAGAGCAGACAGTCAGTGCAGATGGTGCCAGTACGGAGATCGCGACTCTCCTGGGCACTCGTAAAGGCGCTCCGGTTCTGTACTTCGATCGAGTGTCGTTCAGCGAGATCGCACCGGTCGAGCACACTCGCAGTTGGTACCGATCCGACCGCTACCAGTTGCAGATGGAAGTCCAGGGCCAAGCGCGGCCCAAAACGCGCGGCGACCAATAGTCATCGTTCGAAGCGAAAGGGCGAGCACACCTTCCGGTGTGCTCGCCCTTTGCGCTACGCCGACCAGTCGAACAGAGTGTCGCCAGTGGTGACGTCCCTACCGACGGAAGGGGATTCGACGGTGTCCGGTTTGGAATCCATTACGACAACCGGGCAGATCGCCGAGTAGCCGGTCGTGTCGATGTGCGCTGGATCGAAGCTGACAATGGGATCACCCGCATCGACGGTGTCACCCTCGGCGGCGATGAGCGTGAATCCGTCGCCTTCCAGCTTGACCGTGTCGATGCCGATATGGACCAGCACGCCGGTGGCCTTCTCGCCGAAGATCACAAACGCGTGGGGGTGCAGTTTCAGGATCTTTCCGCTGATCGGCGCCACGACCGTGAGCGGGCCCTGACCTCGAGCGGGTTCGATCGCGACGCCCGAGCCGACCATCTGCTGAGCGAACACCGGGTCCGGTACGTTAGCGAGCGCGACGACCCGACCGGGGAGCGGGGCGAGGACGACCGTCACAGGATGTCCTCGATGTCCTCGGCAAGGGTGTCGGCCTCGGGCCCGACGATGACCTGGACAACCGTTCCGGCCTTGAGTACGCCGTGTGCGCCGGCAGCCTTGAGAGCGGACTCGTTCACCTTCGCTCCGTCCTTGACCTCGGTACGCAGGCGGGTGATGCAAGCCTCGATCTCGACGATGTTCTCTGCGCCGCCGAGGCCCTTGATGATTGCTTCCGCTTTCGACATTTGCTGCTCCTGATTGTCGGGTTGGTCGTGATCGTTGAACGGTCGTACAGGTGGGCTGACTAGTTGCTGGTCAAGGCTATCCCGGTTACGTATGTCACATTTGGGTGTTGACAACTCGCCTCCACCAGGTAAAACTACAACTGGTTATGACCGGACAGTACCCGTTGGAAGTCCGGCTCCACAACAGTTTCGACAAAACGGTTTCGGCCTCACTTCCGAGCAAGAACCGTGACCTGCATTTTCACGAAACCTGCACGTGTACGACACCCGAATTTCCAGAACCAGCGGCCGATCGCGACGCGGCCCGGCGAACGAAGAAGGTCCTTGATGACTCTCGAAGACACCCCGAAGAAGGAATCGAAAGTGTTCGCCGGGGTTCAACGCCTCGGCCGAAGCTTGATGCTTCCGATCGCCGTTCTGCCGGCTGCGGGAATCTTGCTCCGCCTCGGCCAGGACGACCTGCTCGGGCGATTCAGTTCGATGCACAGTGCTGCTGCAGTGATCTCTGCGGCAGGACAAGCAGTCTTCACGTGGCTGCCGCTGATCTTCGCCGTCGGTATCGCGATCGGCTGGGCCAAGAAGGCCGACGGATCGACTGCCTTGGCAGCCGTCGTCGGCTACATGGTGATCGACGGCGTGTTCAAGGCGATGTCGCCGATCGTCCTCGAAGGGAAGACGGACCCGAACGGGGATCAATCCCTGATCAACTACGGTGTGCTCGCCGGTATCGTGATGGGCTTGCTGTCGGCGATCTTGTGGCAGCGGTTCTATCGAACGAAGCTTCCCGATTATCTCGGGTTCTTCAACGGGCGCAGGCTCGTTCCCATCCTGACAGCGATCACCGGTCTTGTGGTCGGTGTCCTGATGGCATTCGTGTACCCCTTGTTCAACTCCGGCCTCAACTGGGTCGGTGAAGCAGTTGCTTCCAATACCGTTGTGGGCGGCGGCATTTACGGCGCAGCGAACCGCCTCCTGATCCCCACGGGCCTGCACCACATCTTGAACTCCGCCGTGTGGTTCCTGATCGGCGACTACCAGGACGCGAGCGGTCAAATCGTTCGCGGTGACCTCAACCGGTTCTTCGCCGGCGACCCCTCCGCCGGTACGTTCATGACCGGCTTCTTCCCGATCATGATGTTCGCCCTCCCCGCTGCAGCCTTCGCAATCTGGCGTAACGCCAAGCCTTCTCAGAAGAAGCTCGTCGGCGGCATCATGCTTTCCACCGGCCTGACCGCATTCCTCACCGGTATCACCGAGCCGCTCGAATTCTCCTTCATGTTCGTCGCGTGGCCCCTGTACGTCATCCACTCGGTCCTGACCGGAACGTCGATGGCCTTGGTCAATGCGCTGGGGATTCACGACGGATTCACGTTCTCCGCAGGCTTCTTCGACTACGTGTTGAACTTCGGCAAGGCAACCAACGCATGGATGTTGATCCCGATCGGACTCGGCTACGCCGTGATCTACTACTTCCTTTTCAGCTTCGTCATCAAGAAGTGGAATCTGCGCACGCCAGGACGAGAAGAAGAGGTCGAGGTGGCTGCAGGTGAGCCCGACCCAGCGCTGATCGAAGCCGAACTGGCACTGGCTGCCGAAGGTGACAGCCGCACCGACGCCCCGCTCGTCGCCGAACTGGAAAACAAGCTCGACAAGGAACTGGAAGGACGCTGAACATGGCGATCGCAACCACGACAATCGGATCCCGCGTCGGACTCCACGCACGACCCGCAGCGCTCTTCGCGCGCGCCGCAGCCGATCTACCGGTAGACGTCACCATCGCGCTCGGCGACGGCGAACCCGTCGATGCCTCCAGCATGTTGTCTGTCATGACTCTCGGTGCAGCATTCGGGGATTCGGTGACCTTGCGTGCTGACGGTGACGGCGCCGACGCTGCGGTCGGTTCGCTCGCAGAGCTTCTCGCATCCGAACTGGACGAAGCCTGATGACGGCGAGTGTGGACAACCGCATCGCGGGTATCGGAGTGAGCGCGGGTTCGGTCTGCGCGCCGTGGTTGCGATTCTCCACGCCTGAGCCGACCTCGGCGGCGGACCCGATCACGGGCAGTCCCGAGGCGGAGCTGATCAGGATCCGAGAGGCACTGGACGCCGTCGCGGAGGAACTGCTCTCGCGTGCAAAGACAGTCGAGGGCGTCTCCGCGGAGATCCTGACGACGTCGGCTGCGATGGCGCGCGACGCGGGCATCGTGAAGGCGGCCAAGGCGAACCTGGAATCGGGGCTGCCGACCGCACACGCCGTCGCAGTTGCCTTCGACGCCTTCTGTGAAAAGCTCACGGCGCTCGGCGGGTACATGGCCGAACGGGCAACCGATCTGCGCGATCTCGGGCAGCGAGCCGTGGCCGTTCTTCGAGGGGAGCCGATGCCCGGAATCCCCACTCCCGGTTACCCGTACATACTGGTGGCGCGCGACCTCGCTCCGGCGGATCCGGCGACGCTGGGCACCAGTGACGTGGTCGGATTGTTGACTGCCGAAGGAGGTCCGACCAGCCATACGGCTATCTTGGCGAAGTCGCTCGGAATCCCGGCCGTGGTCAACTGCTCGGGAACCGATCTGCTGGCGGAGGGGAAACTTCTCATCCTCGACGGCACCACCGGGACGGTCACCATCGATCCCTCGGCAGAAACGCGCGAGCGCGCAGTCCTCGAAGCATCGTTCGTGGCAGAGCAGTCGGCTTCGGCACAGGGTCCAGGACGCACGCGTGACGGGTTCGCGGTGAGGTTGTCGGCCAACATCGGAACCCTTGAGGACGCCGCGCGGGCCGGAGCGGCGGATTGCGAGGGCGTCGGACTGTTCCGTACCGAATTCTCGTATCTCGGGCGTCACGACGCACCGTCGGTGGAGGAGCAAGCACAGACGTACGCGTCGGTGCTCGGGCACTTCGCCGGACAGAAGGTGGTGGTCCGCACTCTCGATTCGGGTTCGGACAAGCCGTTGCCGTTTCTCGATCTCGGGGTCGAGGAGAATCCGGCCCTTGGTATCCGCGGGCTCCGTGTCGGCACGGTTTATCCCGACACACTCATCAGCCAGGTCGACGCCCTCGCGGCGGCAGGCAATGCGACGGGCGCCGATCTGTGGGTCATGGCGCCGATGGTAGCTACGGCCGACGAGGCGAAAGACTTTGCAGAACTTGCGCGTTCGCGGGGGATCGGCAAGGTCGGAGCAATGATCGAGGTTCCAGCTGCAGCGTTGCGGGCGAAGGATATCCTCGAGCACCTCGATTTTGTCAGTATCGGGACCAATGATCTGAGCCAGTACACCTGCGCCGTGGATCGTATGGCCGGAGGTCTGGCGCAGCTGCTCGATCCGTGGCAGCCGGCGGTCCTCGATCTGATCGCGATGGTCGGTCAGGCGGGCGCCGATGCCGGAAAACCTGTTGGTGTGTGCGGAGAATCCGCGTCTGACCCGCTGTTGGCTCCGGTTCTGGTCGGTTTGGGCGTGACGAGTCTGTCGATGTCGGTCCCGGCATTGGGCGCAGTTCGCGCGCAACTGGCCTCTCTCGATCTGGCGGTGTGCAAGGACATGGCCGCGGCGGCGCGGGGCGCGCGAAACCCGATCGAGGGTAGAGCGGCCGTCGCGCGGATTCGCGAGTCGGCATGAGTACATCAGGCTCGGCTACTGTCGGCGATCCGATCGTATTGCGGGGAACTGTGATCGGATCTCCGGCCGGGAAGATTCACGACGGAGTCGTCGTCGTGGACGGCGAAAAGATCAGTTGGGTCGGCTCGGCTGCGGACTATGTGGCGTCCACACCCGTCGTCGTCATTCCGGAACGCACCGACGCGGTGATCATGCCCGGCTTGATCGATGTCCACAGCCACGGCGCCGCGGGTGCTGGTTTCCCGAACACCGACGCCGATGGAGCGAGCCGCGCGGCGGCGCACCATTGCGAGCACGGCACGACCGGAATGCTGGCCAGCCTGGTCTCCGCACCGCGCGCAGATCTGGTGCGACAAGCAACGATGCTCGCCGATCTGGTCGAACGCGGAGAACTTCTGGGTATCCACCTCGAGGGGCCGTTCATCAACGGCGTCCGCTGCGGTGCCCAGGATCCGGCAGCGATCATTCCCGGTGATCCGGATCTGCTCGAAGCCGTGTGTGACGCTGCGCGGGGGACCGTGCGGTCCATGACCTTGGCGCCCGAGACCGAGAATTTCGAAGAGTTGCTCGCGATCATGCGTCATCGCAACATCGTGCCGAGTTTCGGTCACACCGATGCCGACGCGGCAACGACGTCGGCGCGCATCGATGCTGCGGTGCACGGGGATTGGGCCGGACAGATCAGCGCGACCCACCTCTTCAACGGGATGCCGCCCCTGCACCATCGATCTCCGGGTCCCGTCGCGGCGTGCCTGGCGGCTGCCGCGAGAGGCGAGATGGTGGTGGAACTGATAGCAGACGGTGTGCATCTTGCACCCGAGACCGTGTCGATGGTCTTCGACGCTGTCGGACCGGACCAGATCGCCTTGGTCAGTGATTCGATGGCCGCGGCGGGAATGGACGACGGCGACTACCAACTCGGTGCGCTCGACGTCACGGTTGCCGACGGAGTGGCAAGACTCGCGACCACGGACGGCAGTTACGGTGCCATCGCCGGAGGGACTGCAAGATTGCTCGACGTGCTTCGCAGCACTGTCTTTGACGGCGGTGTCGCGCTGGAAGATGCTGTCGCAGCGGCAACTCGGAGCCCAGCGCGTCTGCTGGGACTTGGCGACCTGATCGGATCGCTGGCCGTGGGCTGCCGAGCCGACATCGTGGTCACCGATCGTCAATTGCGCCTGGGGCGTGTACTACTCGGCGGAAAAGCCGCCGGAGAGGAAAAATCATGGAAATCGTAATTCAGCCGACACCCGCGGAGGTCGACTCGACCGTCGCGGACATCGTCGAAGGCTACGTCAGAGCCGGGGCGACGACGCTCGGTCTCGCAACGGGGTCCTCGCCGATCGGAACCTATCGTGAACTGGCAGCGAGGCATCGCGACGCCGAACTCGACTTCTCGCTGGCTCGGGCATTCCTGCTCGACGAGTACCTGGGATTGCCGAAACGCCATCCGCAGTCGTACTACTCGGTGATTCGGTCGGAGTTCGTCGATCACGTCAACCTGGATCCCGCGATGGTGTCCAGTCCCAACGGTGAAGCGCCGTGCCCGGAGCAGGAGATCGCCCGGTACGACCAGAGCATCGCGGCGGCCGGGGGAGTGGACGTGCAGTTGCTCGGCATCGGTACCGACGGCCACATCGGCTTCAACGAGCCCGGATCGTCGTTGACCTCGAGAACCCGCGTGAAGACGCTGACCGAGCAGACCCGGATCGACAACGCACGCTTCTTCGACGGTGTGGACGACGTCCCACATCACGTGCTCACCCAGGGGCTCGGAACCATCAGCGATGCAAGGCATCTGGTGATGATCGCGACCGGAGAAGGCAAGGCTGACGCGATCGCCGCTGCCGTCGAAGGTCCGTTGTCTGCTTTCTGCCCGGCTTCGGTGATGCAATTGCATCGCCATGTCACCGTCGTCATCGACGAAGCTGCGGCCAGTTCACTCAAACTTGCCGACTACTACCGGTATGCGCTCGAACACAAGCCGTCGTGGCAGTCCTTCTGACATGACGGTTCTGGAGCTGGCTGTGCAGGACGTGCGGGGGGCGAGGATCGCGCGTTCGGTGGGAGCGACTCGAGTCGAGTTGTGTGCGGCACTCGGCCCGACGGGGGGATTGACGCCCAGCATCGGAGTGATCGAGGCTGTGTCGGAAGTGGGGATCGCGGTTCACCCGCTGATCCGTCCGCGCGCCGGAGGTTTTGTGTTCTCACCCGACGAAGTGTGGGTGATGGAGCACGACGTACATGCTGCTGTGGCCGGTGGAGCTTCCGGCATCGTGATCGGCGCGCTGACAGAAGATTATTCGATCGACACCGTCGTGCTGCGCCGCATCATCGGATGCGTGGACCGTGCGCGGGTCGAGGTGACAGTACATCGTGCGATGGACGTGGTGACCGACCGTCTGACCGCGCTGGACGAACTGATCGACCTGGGCGTGACCCGCGTGCTGACGTCCGGGGGTGCGGACACTTGCAATGAGGGACTCGACGAGATCGGTCGAATGGTCGAACATGCCGCGGGCCGGATCCAGATCATGGCCGGTGGCGGAATAACCGTCGACGACATCCCGGCAATCGCTGCCGTCGGCGTCGATGCGGTGCATCTCTCGGCGCGCAAGGTTGTCGCAGTTTCCGGCGGACCTGGTGGGGGATCGGACGGATACGACGTCACCGATGCAGTAGTCGCGCAGGAAGCGGCAGCCGCGCTCCGCGCTGTGCGCCTTTATTAACCCCCCGCGGTTAATAAGGGCGCACAGCCCTTGGGCTCTAGACATACATGGACATCCAACTATAGGATGGTAGACATATTCACTTCTGCCTCCTGGGCGGTCCATACGAGCAAGGAACGGGTTAGCACAATGGTTGAAAATGCGACGGTTCACGAGTTGACGCACTTCGTCGGTGGCAAGCGTGTTCCCGGAACATCTGATCGATTTGCGGACGTGTTCGATCCCAACACCGGCAAGGTGCAGGCCCGCGTCCCCCTCGCGAGCAAGGCCGAGACCGAAGCCATCATCGCCAATGCCGAAGAGGCGCAGCAGGTGTGGGCAGCGTTCAACCCGCAGAAGCGTGCCCGCGTGCTGATGAAGTTCCTGCAGCTCGCCCAGGCCGAGATGGATTCTCTGGCCCGCCTCCTCTCGTCCGAGCACGGCAAGACCGTCGCCGACGCCAAGGGCGACATCCAGCGTGGCCTCGAGGTCATCGAGTTCGCCGTCGGCGCTCCGCACCTGCTCAAGGGTGAATTCACCGAGAGTGCCGGCACCGGCATCGACGTGTACTCCATGCGTCAGCCGCTCGGCGTCGTTGCCGGCATCACGCCCTTCAACTTCCCCGCGATGATCCCGCTGTGGAAGGCCGGCCCCGCCCTCGCCGCCGGTAACGCCTTCATCCTCAAGCCCTCCGAGCGTGACCCCTCCGTGCCGCTGCGCCTGGCCGAGCTTTTCCTCGAAGCAGGACTGCCCGCGGGTGTGTTCAACGTCGTCAACGGTGACAAGGAAGTTGTCGACGTTCTGCTCACCGACGATCGCATCAAGGCCGTCGGCTTCGTCGGCTCCACGCCGATCGCTCAGTACATCTACGAGACGGCTGCAGCTCACGGCAAGCGCGCACAGTGCTTCGGTGGCGCCAAGAACCACGCGATCGTCATGCCGGACGCGGACCTCGACGAGGTTGCCGACGCCCTGATCGGTGCGGGCTACGGCAGCGCCGGCGAGCGTTGCATGGCCATCTCGGTTGCCGTTCCCGTCGGCGAGGAGACCGCGGACGCTCTTGTCGCGAAGCTGAAGGAGCGCGTCGCGAAGCTCAAGATCGGTCGCAGTGACGACGAAGGCGTCGATTTCGGACCGCTCGTTTGCCAGGATGCCCTCGACCGCGTCAACAACTACGTGCAGATCGGCATCGACGAGGGCGCAACGGCAGTCGTCGACGGCCGCGGCTTCACCCTCGAAGGCCACGAAGGTGGATTCTTCGCCGGCGCAACCCTGTTCGACAACGTCACCTCGGACATGCGCATCTACAAGGAAGAGATCTTCGGACCCGTCCTTCAGGTGGTCCGCGCTGCCGATTACGAAGAGGCACTGCGTCTTCCGACCGAACACGAGTACGGCAACGGCGTCTCCATCTTCACCCGCGACGGCGACACCGCGCGTGACTTCACCGCTCGCGTCAACGTCGGCATGGTCGGCGTGAACGTGCCGATCCCGGTCCCGATCGCGTACCACACCTTCGGTGGCTGGAAGCGCTCCGGATTCGGTGACCTGAACCAGCACGGTCCCGACTCCTTCCGCTTCTACACCAAGACCAAGACCGTGACGCAGCGCTGGCCTTCCGGCAAGAAGGAAGAGACCAACCACTTCGTCATCCCCACGATGAACTGATCGGAACACTTTCCATGTTTACTCTGACCGATGACGAGCGGGCGATTCGTGACACTGCCCGCGACTTCGCGGCCGAGCATCTGGCGCCCAACGCAGTGGAGTGGGATCAGACCAAGCATTTCCCGGTGGACGTCCTCCGTAAGGCGGCGTCCCTGGGGATGGGCGGTATCTACATTCGTGAAGACGTGGGTGGCAGTGAGCTGAGTCGCGTCGACGCTGCCCGGATCTTCGAAGAGCTGGCCAAGGGCGATCCGTCGATCGCCGCGTACATCTCCATCCACAACATGGTCACGTGGATGATCGACCAGTTCGGCAACGACGAACAGCGCCACAAGTGGGTTCCCGGACTCTGCTCGATGGATCAACTGGGCAGCTACTGCCTCACCGAACCCGGCGCTGGCTCCGATGCTGCGGGCTTGAGCACCAAGGCCGTTCGTGACGGCGACGACTACATCCTCAACGGCGTCAAGCAGTTCATCTCCGGCGCAGGCACTTCCGACGTGTACGTCGTGATGGCACGCACCGGATCTGCCGGTGCCAAGGGGATCTCGGCGTTCATCGTGCCCAAGGATTCGCCCGGACTGTCCTTCGGTGCCAACGAGATCAAGATGGGCTGGAACGCGCAGCCCACCCGTCAGGTGATCTTCGAAGATGTGCGAGTTCCTGCCGCCAACATGCTCGGTGAAGAGGGCAGCGGATTCCGCATCGCCATGAAAGGTCTCAACGGCGGCCGGCTGAACATCGCCGCCTGTTCGGTTGGTGGGGCCCAGGCAGCGCTGGAGAAGGCAGTCGCATATCTGGTGGACCGCAAAGCTTTCGGTTCGGCACTGATCGAGTCGCAGGCCCTGCAGTTCCAGCTCGCCGACATGCGTACCGAACTCGAAGCGGCCAGGACGTTGCTGTGGCGCGCCGCTGCCGCACTCGAAGACGGAGCGTCCGACGTCGTGGAGTTGTGTGCGATGGCCAAGCGCTTTGCCACCGACACCGGATTCGACGTAGCCAACAAGGCCCTCCAGCTTCACGGCGGGTACGGCTATCTTGCTGAGTACGGGATCGAGAAGATCGTCCGCGATCTTCGGGTTCATCAGATCCTCGAAGGCAGCAACGAGATCATGAGGGTGGTCATCGCCCGCAGCGTGGTCGCATCAGGTCAGGGAAAGCAGGGAGCAGCATGAGCGACGAGCTCGAGGTATTGATCGAAAAGCGTGACGGACTGGGGCTCATCACTCTCAACCGTCCCAAGGCGATCAACGCCCTCAACCACTCGATGGTCAAGGCGATGGCCAAGGCCCTCGAGGAATGGAAGTCCGACGACGACGTCAAGGCAGTCGTACTCACGGGCGCCGGCGAGCGTGGTCTGTGCGCCGGCGGCGACATCGTCTCGATCTACCGTGACGCCAAGGACGGCAAGACCGGTTCGCTCGACTTCTGGCGTGAGGAGTACATCCTCAACTCCGAGATCGCGAACTACCCGAAGCCGTACGTCGCGATCATGGACGGGATCGTCATGGGCGGTGGCGTCGGAGTGTCCGCACACGGCGACATTCGCATCGTGACCGAGCGCTCGATGATCGGAATGCCCGAGACCGGAATCGGTTTCATTCCAGACGTGGGCGGAACTTACCTGCTCTCGCGTGCTCCCGGTGAACTCGGGACGCACATCGCGCTCACCACGGCGCGACTGAGCGCCGGCGATGCCATCGCAGCAGGTTTCGCTGACCACTTCATCCCGTCGGAGAACATCGAGACGTTCATCGCCGCACTCGCGTCGTCTTTGGTTGCCGACGCCGTGGCGCAGTACGCGGAGCCGGCTCCGGTGTCGGAACTGTTGGCCCAGCAGAGCTGGATCGACGCCGCGTACTCGGCCGACGACGTATCCACCATCGTCGAGCGTCTTCGCGCAAGTGGAATCCCCGAAGCGGAGAAGGCAGCGGAGCAGATTCTCGGCAAGTCCCCGATTGCACTGTCGGTGACCCTGCGATCTCTGCGGCATGCCAAGGAAGCAGCAAGCTTGGAAGAAGTCCTCAACGAGGAGTTCCGGGTCTCGACCGCTGCGCTCGCCTCACACGATCTGGTCGAGGGCATTCGCGCCCAGGTCGTGGAGAAGGACCGAAACCCGAAGTGGTTGCCGGCAACTCTCGACGACGTCACGGCAGAATCCGTCGACGCCTACTTCGCCCCGCTGGGCGACAACGAGCTCGGACTCGCCCCTCAACCGCAAGGCAACTGATCACCGCCGAAGGAGCATCACTAATGAGCACCATTGGATTTATCGGACTCGGTCACATGGGTGGCCCGATGGCGGCCAATCTCGTCAAGGCCGGACACAAGGTCGTCGGTTTCGACCTGGCACCTGCGGCGCTGGAGCAGGCAGTCAAAGACGGTGCATCGGTGGCGGATTCGGCGGTCGACGCCGTTCGCGGTGCCGACGTCGTGATCACGATGCTGCCGAGCGGTAAGCACGTTCTGGGTCTGTACGAAGAGCTGCTGCCGGTGGCAACACCGGGCACCCTGTTCATCGACTGTTCCACCATCGACGTCGCCGACGCCCGCGAGGCACACGACAAGGCCGAAGCGGCCGGTCACCGCAGCGTCGACGCTCCGGTCTCCGGTGGAGTCGTCGGGGCTACCGCAGGCACGCTGGCATTCATGGTCGGCGGTTCCGAGGCTGACTTCCAAGCCGCGTCACCGTTGCTGGACGTGATGGGCCGCAAGGTCGTTCACTGCGGCGACGCCGGTGTCGGCCAGGCAGCCAAGATCTGCAACAACATGATCCTCGGCATTTCGATGATCGCGATCAGCGAGGCGTTCGTGTTGGGCGAAAAGCTCGGCCTGAGCAACCAAGCGCTCTTCGACGTGGCGTCCAACGCCTCGGGACAGTGCTGGGCACTGACCACCAACTGCCCGGTTCCGGGACCTGTGCCCACCAGCCCGGCCAACAACGACTACCAGCCCGGCTTTGCTGTTGCACTGATGGACAAGGACCTGGGTCTGGCAGCAAATGCGCTGCGCAACAACGGCGTCGATGCAGAGATCGGACTCAAGGCAGCCGAACTCTACAGTCGCTTCCATGCCGCGGGCGGTGGCGGTCAGGACTTCTCTGCCATCATCAACGACATCCGTGACCGTTCGACCGAAGGACAGTAGTGACCGACTTCAACACCATCAACCTCGAGCGTAAGGGTCGCGTCGGCGTCATCACGCTCAACCGCCCGAAGGCTCTCAACGCGCTGAACTCCGAGCTGATGAACGAGGTCGTCGCCGCGGTTGCCGACCTCGAGGCGGACAACAGCATCGGAGCCATCCTGATCACCGGTTCCGAGCGCGCCTTCGCCGCCGGTGCCGACATCAAGGAAATGCAGTCCAAGACGTACATGGACGCATACGTCGAGGATTTCTTCACCCCGTGGGATCGCGTCGCAGCAGCTCGTAAGCCGCTGATCGCCGCCGTCTCCGGATACGCGCTCGGTGGTGGCTGCGAGCTTGCGATGCTCTGCGATTTCATCATCGCTTCGGATACCGCGAAGTTCGGCCAGCCCGAGATCAAGCTCGGTGTCATTCCGGGTATCGGTGGCTCGCAGCGCCTTACGCGCGCCGTGGGCAAGGCCAAGGCCATGGAGCTGTGCCTTACCGGCCGCAACATGGACGCAGAAGAAGCCGAACGTGCAGGCCTGGTTGCCCGGATCGTTCCGGCCGCCGATCTGCTCGACGATGCCTTGAAGACCGCAACCACCATCGCCGAGATGTCGCTGCCGATTGCGATGATGGCCAAGGAAGCAGTCAACCGCTCCTTCGAGACCACCCTCGCCGAGGGCGTCCGCTTCGAGCGTCGGGTGTTCCACTCGACCTTCGCGACGGAGGATCAGAAGGAAGGCATGACCGCGTTCGTGGAGAAGCGGTCGGCAGAATTCAAGCACCGCTGAATTTCAACAGCGCTGAAACTGCCCTCACACTCGTCGAGAGTGTGAGGGCAGTTTCTTTGTGTGTACGGGTGGTCGGTTCACCACTTGGTCGGTGCGCCGCCGGTGTCGAAGTCACCCGCAGTCTTGCGAAGTTCAGTGAGGATCGTCACCAATTGCTCGAGCTTGTCCTGCTGGAGTCCGGGGTGAGCGAACACCTTGCTGTTGAGCATTTCGGTGGCTTCGAGGGCCAGCGCGCGACCCGCGTCAGAGATCTCGATGAGCGTCGCACGGCGATCGCTGGGATGCGGGACCCGACTGACCAACTCCGCTTTCTCCAAACGGTCGACGGCATTGGTGACGCTGGTGGGGTGGACCTGGAGTCGGGCGCTCGCCTTGGCCATCGGGAGTGCGCCCGACCTGGTGAAGGTGAGAAGCGTCAGCAGTTCGTAGCGAGCGAAGGTCAACCCGAGCGGCTTGAGTACCTCTTCGACCCGCGCCATCATGATCTGCTGCGCACGCATCACCGACGTGACCGCAGCCATACCGTCGGCGACGTCGCTCCACCCGTGCTCCGTCCACTGACGATGCGCCTCTTCGATGGGGTCGAGGGGGAGCGGCGCGGGGGGAGACATAGGTTCGATCATCCCATGTTGGCAAGCGGTCGGGTGCCTTGTCTGATTGTGTGTCGCAGCCGCTTACGTCTGTAGAGTCCCACGGGTGATTTCAATCCTCGTAGCGGGTGGCGTCTCGTTGTTCGTCGCGCTCTTCCTGACTCCGTTTCTCATTCGTGTGCTTTCGCGGCAGGGGCTCGGGCACGAGATTCGGATCGAGGGTCCGCAGAGCCATCAGGGCAAGCGTGGCACCCCGTCGATGGGCGGCATCGCGATCATCGCCGGCATGTGGGCGGGCTACCTGGCGGCACACATCATCGGATTCGGCTCGCGGCTACCGCGGCTGTCTGCATCCGGTTGGCTGGTTCTCGCGCTCGCCACGTCACTGGGAATCGTCGGCTTTCTCGACGACTTCATCAAGATCCGTAAGAAGCGCAATCTCGGGCTCAACAAGACAGCGAAGACCGTCGGTCAGCTCGCGAGCGCCATCATCTTCGGCATTCTCTTCCTGCAGTTCTCCAACAACAACGGAGTCACCCCCGGAAGCCAGTACCTGTCCCATGTACGAGATATCTCGGTGTTCTCCATGGGTGCCATCGGCTTTGTGGTCTTCTTCTGCATTCTGGTGTTCGCCTGGTCCAACGCCGTCAATTTCACCGACGGTCTCGACGGTCTCGCGGCCGGCTCGATGGGCATGATCCTGGGGACCTACGTCGTCATCGCCGGTTGGCAGTACCGGAACTCATGTGTCCTCGAGCCTGCCGCCGGTTGCTACGACGTTCGTGACCCCCTGGATCTCGCGATCGTCGCTGCCGCCGCAGGCGGGGCGTGCCTCGGCTTCCTCTGGTGGAACGCCGCCCCGGCTCAGATCTTCATGGGTGACACCGGCTCCTTGGCGCTGGGCGGCCTGGTGGTCGGC
>NZ_LVCT01000339.1:0-10291 GCF_001647205.1 Rhodococcus sp. EPR-134 | reverse complement strand
TCCGATCGTCCGGCCGACGCGTATTCAAGATGGCCCCGATCCATCATCACTTCGAGTTACTCGGTTGGCCGGAAACCGTCGTGATCGCAAGATTCTGGATCTTCGTCGCGATCTCGTGCGTCCTGGGACTTGCCACCTTCTACAGCGAGTGGTTCTCCGCTGCCGGTTAGACCGATTCACTCTTTCGGGTCGTAGCCAGAAGAGCGATCAGACCGAGCGACACACACGCCGTCATCGTGACGGCCAGGGCTGTGCTCGTGTTTCCCAGCAGGCCGACTGCCGGCGCGATGGCCGCACCGACGCCGAACTGGAATGCCCCGAGCATTGCCGCGGCAGTACCGGCCGCTTCGCCGTGACGAGCGAGCGCCAGTGCCGGGGCGTTGGGCAGAACGAACCCGATGGCACCGGCCATGACCCACAGTGCGATCACGAATCCGGCGAGCCCGCCCAGTTCCAGGACCGCGACAGCAATGACGACGGCCCCGGAGACAACGGCAGCCACGAGGGCCCACTTGGTGATCTGCTGGGGAGTCCACCGATCGAGCAGTCGGACGTTGACCTGCGAAGCGCCGATCAACGCAATCGCGCCCGCACTGAAGAGCAGTGCGAACTCTTGCTGATTGAGGCCGTACTGATCCTGATAGACGAACGACGCGCCCGAGACATACGCGAACAACGACGCCATACCGACGCTGGAGACGAGCGTCAGGACCATGAACGTGCGGTCGCCGAGCAGCGAACCGTAGGTGCGGAGAACCGACGTCAATCCGCTCGGGCGACGCTTTTCCTTCGGCAGTGTTTCGGACAGTCCGAACGCACCGATCATCGCCGTGCCGACGCCGATCAGTGCCAGGACGACGAAGATCCCGCGCCAGTCGAGGGCGACGAGGAGGGCGCCACCGATGCTGGGCGCCAGGATCGGCGCAACGCCGAGCACGAGCATCAGCCGGCTCATCACGACGGCAACGGTGTTACCGCTGTAGAGGTCGCGGACGATCGCCATGGTGACCACTGCCGCGGCCGCCGCGCCCATGCCCTGGAAAACCCGCAGGATGCCGAGGACAGCGATGCTCGGTGCGAAGACCGCCAGCAGCGAAGCCAGGATATGGACGCCGATTCCGGCAAGCAGCGGCTTTTTGCGGCCGAGAGTGTCCGAGAGCGGCCCGACCAACAGCTGTCCGAGTGCGAGGCCGATGAGAGTTCCGGTGATCGTCAGCTGAACCGTTGACGACGAGACTCCGAGATCGGCGCCGATATCCGGCAGCGCGGGCAGGTACATGTCGATGGTGAAGGGCCCGAGCGCGGTCATGGAACCGAGGGCAAGAATCTTCCCGACGCTCGGCTTGCGGTCGACACTGCTTGTATCCAGCGGGGCCGTCTCCAAGAGCGGAGCTGCCTTCACAGGCGGGGCGATGGCGGTGTTCTCGGCACTCATGAAACCTTCTGGGTTGTCTGGGTCTGGCGAACTGCTCGGTCGTTCGGTCGAAAGTCGGGCCGCAATCGAATGACCTGCGCCCACCGAGGGAGTCAGCATCGAGACTGACCGATTTGTTCCCGAAAGGCCCGCACTTTTCCCAGAGACTGGAACGCTTGGTGAGAATGCACTCGAATCATGCTGAGCGGAACTGTGGTTCGAGATCGTCACTCAGGGCAGAGTTACTCACTGACGCGGGTGTGGCTGAGTGGCTAGGCACCGGCCTGCAAAGCCGTTCACACGGGTTCGAGTCCCGTCATCCGCTCGTGTCGGAGACCGGCAGGCATATCGCCTGCCGGTCTCTCTTGTGTGGTCCTGGTTCGCGGGGTCGGCTGCGATAGTCTGGGCTGCCGGAGCGAGCGGACCACATGAGTGAGGCACTGAATTGATTTCGGGACAGGACCTGCGATCGCGGCGCTTGCACGTGGGGATCAGTCAGTTCCAGTTCGCCCGCCAGGCGGGAGTCTCGTCAGCCGTCGTCTCCGCGTGGGAACTCGACAAGGCGTATCCGAAGCCACCGGCGGAACGAGCAGTTCTCACGGCCCTCTCCGCGCTGGAAGCGGCCAAGCGTGAGGGCACGTACGCGGCCCCCCGGAAGCGATCGAGCGGTAGTACCCGTGCGCGTCGAGCGACACCGGTCAACGACCCCGCCTCGGTGGCCAGGCGTGCGGTCGCGGGGGCAGGAAACGGTGGCCCCACCGTATTGACGGCGTTCTCCGGTTGTGGCGGTATGGCCGAAGGCTTTCGGATGGCGGGGTTTTCGGTGGAGGGATACATCGAAGTCGTGCCGGAGGCGCGCGCGACCTTCGATCGGAACTTCCCCGGCGCGAAGTGCCTCGGTGAGGACATCCGGGCGATCGACGAAGCCCGTGTGAAAGATCTTCTGGCACAGGTGAATATCGATGTGTTGGCCGGGGGGCCGCCGTGTCAGGGTTTCAGTCTCGCCGGCCGGCGAGACCGCGACGATCCGCGTAACCATCTCTTCCGGAACCTACTCGAGCTCGCCGATCTGGTGAGGCCGAAGGTCGTGGTGATGGAAAATGTTCGGCTGCTGCTGAGCATGAAAGACCCGGACGGTGGGATGGTCGTCGACCGGATTCTCGGCGAGATGGCTGCATGCGGTTATGACGCCTCGGTCAACACGGTGAATGCGCAGGATTACGGAGTGCCGCAGTTCCGGGAACGAGTGTTCATCGTGGCGACCCGCCGCGACAGTGGTATCGGGCCGCTGCGTTTCCCGCCGAAGACTCACGGCGTGAATGATGTTGCACCGCTGAGGACTTTCCGCGACGCCACCGTCGACCTGGCCCCGCTGGAATCCGGGCAGGCCTGCGAGACGGACCCGCTGCACTGGGCCGTCGAACATCCCGAGCACGTCTTGCGGTGGCTGCGTGATGTACCAGAAGGAATGTCGGCGCACGACAACGAAGATCCGGCCATGCGACCGTCGTCCGGGTACAACACGACGTACAAGCGCCTCCGGTGGGACGAGCCGGCGTCCACGGTCGGAACCACTTTCGGGATGATCTCGGCTTCACGCAACGTGCATCCGAAACACACGCGATCGTTGACCGTTCGAGAAGCTGCTCGCCTCCAGACCTTTCCCGACGACTACATCTTCGAGGGCAAGTGGGGAGCGGTGCGCACGATGATCGGCAATGCGGTGCCGCCGCAGCTGGCGTCGGTACTGGCAGGAGAGATCAAGAAGGCACTCGGCTGAGATAGAGCACCTACGGAAAATGGGGCCGACGATGTCGGCCCCATTTCGAGTTACGCCCTGGCAGGGGTGTGGTGCAAGCGAATCAGCTGAGGTTGAGCTTGGCGATCAACGGCTGGACGACCTTGATGATGTCGATGACGGCGCTGAGGGTGTTGATGGAACCCATGTTTCGGTCCTCCGTGTCGTATGTACAGGTGTGTATGTACAAGGTTGTGTCTGCGTGGTGTTTCTGTACGACCTTGTGTCGCAGACACAAGTTAGCAAACTGGACGCTTGTTTGGGTCGAAATGACGGCTTTGCGCTGAAGTTGCTGAAAAGTTCACGGATTGTTCAGGAACGTAAACAAAAAACAGGCCGGACTCCCCGAAGTCCGGCCTGTCGATGACGCTTTGCGATCAGCTGAATGCCGAAAGTGCGCTGATGAGGCCGATGCCCGCAACTGCGACCTTGAGGACACTCAAGACGTCTTCGAGCTTGACACCCTCGGGCAATACGTTTTCGACAGACTCCATGTTGGATCCTTCATGTGTTGGGGTCGTGGTCCAGTGCCACTGCAAGCAAGATACCCAATCGTGACCACCTGTGAAACCCCGGCACGAAGATCACAGTTGTGTTGCGCCGGACTCACTGGCCGTCGCGACAACGGTGGCTGCCACTATTTGCTCCACGCTGATGCCCGCTGCCGGTAGGCAGTGGTAGAAGATTCGTTCGCAGAGGTCGACCATTTCGCCTCGCTCGAGCGTCGGCTCGTCGATCCAGTTGACGACGATTTCCTCCATGAATGCCTGCCACCCGGCGATTGTCGCCTCCACGGTCGCATTCGATTCGATGCCTAGATTCGTCAGCGCAGCGACAATCCACGTGGTGAAAGTGCGGCGCATGCCTCGGTAGATCGTGCGCATTCGGACGTCACCACTGCCGGCCATACGCATCACGGCGAGGTAAATGGTGGGGTGCTCGATAACGGCGTCGACGAATGTCTCGATACCTGAGCGCAGCTGGGACGTGATGGGTAGCTCGGGATCCGGTCGCATTCGATCTTCGAGATCGGCCGAGGCGGCCTCGAGGATGGCGTTCTGGAAACCCTTCTTGTTCTTGAAGTAGTGGAACAGCAGTGGCGGCGAGACACCGGCCTCGGCTGCGACGCGATCCATCGACAGTTGGTCGAAAGGCTCGGTCCGCAACATGTGTACTGCCACCTCGAGGATTTGCCTCTGACGGTCTTCGGGGGAGCGGGGGACTGCAGCCATCCGGTCATCTTATGTATTGGTTCGGAAGGTTCATTGACTTTTACTCAACGCTGTCTATAACGTGAGGTAACACATACGTGAGGCGAGGAGTCCGACAGTGTCTGCTTTCGACATCGTGGTCAACGACGGGTTGTGGTTCGACGGGACGGGGGCTCCAGGTCTGCGTCGTAATCTCGGAATTCGAGACGGCGTGGTCGCGGAGGTGTCCACCACGAGCCTGGAGATCGGGCCGGACACCGAGGTGATCGACGCGGCCGGCAAGTGGGTTCTCCCGGGTTTTGTCGACGTCCACACGCACTACGACGCCGAAGCCTTGGTCAGTCCAGGGCTTCCGGAATCGGTTCGCCACGGCGTCACGACGGTCGTGCTCGGCAATTGCTCGCTGTCGACGGTGTATTCGACCCCGCGCGAGATTGCGGATCTGTTCAGCCGGGTCGAAGCAGTTCCCCACGACGCGGTGCTGCGCATCCTCGAAGCGAACAAGACCTGGACCGGTCCCGCGGCGTACACCGCCGCCCTCGAAGCCCTTCCCCTCGGACCCAATGTCGCGGCCTTCATCGGTCATTCCGATATCCGCACGCACGTACTCGGACTGGGGCGCGGTACCGACAAGAAGGTCAAGCCGACTCGCTCGGAACTCGTCCGGATGGGCTCGATGCTCGAGGACGCCATCGACGCTGGGATGCTGGGCCTGTCGTCGATGACCAATGCCCTCGACAAGATCGACGGCGACGAATATCGTTCTCGCTCTTTGCCGTCGACGTATGCACGGTGGAAAGAGTTCCGATTCCTCAATCGCATCCTTCGTGATCGCGGAAAGATCTTGCAGAGCGCTCCGACCATCAACCTGCATCCGAACGTCGCGGCGTTCTTCGCCGAAAGCTCGGCGATCGGGCGCAAGAAGCCGCTCAAGACGTCGCTGCTCTCCGGCGCGGATTCGAAGGCCTACCCGGTGATCGTGTACTTCATGCTCGCTGCGGCCCCACTGCTCAATCGCTTCGCCAAGACCGATTTCAAGTGGCAGCACCTTCCGGTTCCCTTCACCGTCTACGCGGATGGAATCGACCTGGTCGTGTTCGAGGAGTTCGGTGCCGGCGCCGCCGCTTTGCACCTCAAGGACCAGGTGGAGCGCAACGAACTGCTCCAGGACGAGTCGTACCGTCGCGCATTCCGTAAGGACTACGACAACAAGTTCTCACCCCGCATCTGGCATCGCAATTTCTACGATGCGGTCATCGTGGGATGCCCGGACGAGACGTTGATCGGCAAGAACTTCGGTCAGGTCGGTGACATCCGCGGAGTGCACCCGGTGGACGCGTACCTCGACCTGGTGGTGAAGTACGGGCGAGATCTTCGCTGGCGCACCACCATTGCCAATCACCGGCCCAAGTTCGCGAAGAAACTCGCCGCGAGTTCCGGTGTGCAGATGGGCTTCGGCGATGCCGGCGCGCATCTGCGCAACATGGCGTTCTACAACTACCCGGTGCGACTCCTCAAGCGCGTCAAGGACGCTCAGAGTGACCGCAAGCCGTTCCTCACCATCGAGCGCGCAATCCACCGCCTGACGGGCGAACTGGCGGACTGGTACGGCATCGACGCCGGGCATCTACGCCAGGGTGACCGCGCGGACTTCGTTGTCATCGACCCGGCCGGGCTCGACGAGTCGGTGGACGGGTTGTTCGAGGCAAAGGTTCCCGAGTACGGCGGGATCAGCCGGATGGTCAACCGCAGCGACGACGCAGCCGTCGCTACGGTGATCAACGGCCGACTCGTCTACCGCGAAGGTGAATTCGCCCCCGGATTCGGAATCGAAAAGACAGGTCAGTTCCTGCGTGCCGGTGAAAAGGCTCCGGTTACCAGGGCCGCGAAGACTAGCGTGGCGCTATGACTACACCGGCGGATCGCCTCACCTCGTACTCCCGGTCCGGGCTGACCTTCGACGTACGCGACGAAGGTCCGGCAGACGGTCCGGTGGTGGTCCTCCTGCACGGTTTTCCGCAGGATTCGAGCTCGTGGGATCAGCTCGCACCGCTGCTGCACACCCGCGGCTTCCGCACGGTGGCGCCGGATCAGCGAGGGTACTCACCCGGCGCCAGGCCGAAAGCGCGCTGGGCATACCGCGGGTCCGAACTCGCCGCTGACACTGTCGCACTGATCGACGCGCTCGCGGTGGGCAAAGTGCACCTGGTCGGCCACGACTGGGGTGCCGCAGTCGCATGGCAGGTCGCTGCCGAGCGGCCCGATTTGCTCAACACCGTTACCGCGGTGTCGGTTCCGCATCCACTGGCGTTCGTCAAGGCGATGGTGACCAGCACGCAGGGACTGAAATCGTGGTACATGGGGGCGTTCCAATTGCCGTTCGTTCCCGAGAAGGTTCTGTCCTCCACCTCGGCGGGTGAGAAGTTCCTGATCTCGAGCGGGCAGACGCCGGAGAACGCACGGCGCGATCTGAATGCCATGCTGGCTCCCGGTCGGCTACGCGGCGGTCTGAACTGGTACCGCGCGATGTGGATGACCAAGCCGAACCCCGCAACTGCCAGGGTCACCGTGCCGACCCTGCACGTCTGGAGTGACGGCGACGCCGCCATCGGCCCCAAAGGGTCTGCGCTCACCCCCGCGTTTGTCGACGGCCCGTACCGGTTCGAGGTTCTCAGCGGCGTGAGCCACTGGATTCCGGACGAGGCGCCGGTCGAGTTGGACCGACTGCTGGGTGAGCATCTCAGCAGCTGACCGCGTTTTGATCACTGAAGCCCCGCCAATCGGCGGGGCTTCAGTTGTCAGCAAGGTCGTCGGCCAGCGGTGGTCAGCGAGTTCCGAATCGCTCTTCCACCTGCTCCTTCGTCAGGCCGAATTCCTCGAGCGTGTACTTGTGCGACGGTTTGCGAGCACCCGAACGGCTTTCCTCGTGCATGGCCTCCATCGACTGCTGCGCAGTAGATGTCAACGGGATGTCGAAGTGCGTGTAGATGTTCTCGACGGTTCCCAGCGGATCGGTGACGAAGTCCTGATAGTCGACGTCGATGAACTGTGCGGGATTGTGGTGTGCGCGTGCACTGTCGAACTGCTCGAGCCCCCTGGCCCACAATTCGAGCTGACTTTCGCCGATCACCTTGTCGGTGAACGTGTTCGACCAACCCTCTGTCGCCTGGGCGGCCAGGCTGCACACCGACGGAATGATCGTCGTAGGGGAGCGGTGAGTCTGAATGACGAGAGCGTCGGGGTACGCCTCCATCAATTCGTCGAGCGCGAACAGGTGGCTCGGGTTCTTGAGGACCCACCGTCGATCCTGATCGGGCAGACCGATCAGCTGCAGGTTCTTCTTGTGTCGTGCATAGGCGTTCGACCACTCCTGGTCCTTCAGCCATGCGGAGTACGTGGGTAGATTCGCCAGGCACTCGTACGACACGGACTTGAACGTCTGACGCAAGAGTTGCCAACATTCTTCGACTTCGCTGGCCGACATGTAGTGCACGCCCATGAATTCGGGATGCTCGACGTGGTGTTGACCGAATGTCTCCTCGATCTTGGCGAAGACCGGGTTCGATTCCCACGTATCGCGAGGCGGGCGAGGCTGAGGGAACTCGGTCAGCCACATCTCGAGGCCCTGGTGAGCCGGGTCGACCGTGAGGAGGCGGTGCAGGGCAGTGGTGCCGGTGCGCGGCAATCCGGTGACGAAGATCGGCCGCTCGATCTTGACGTCGGCGTGCTCCGGATGCTCCTTCCATGCGGATTCACTGAGCAGACGTGCCACCAGGGCGCCGCGAAGGAATACCCGAGAGATCTTGCTGCCGAACGGCGTCAGATCCTCGTCGCGGTCGTAGGACTCGAGCAGGACCGACAGAGCTTCGGTGTAATCGTCGACGCCGAAGTCCGTCAGTCCGGTCATCCGCGTCGCCGAGGCGTGGAGATCCTCGACGGTGCCGACGTGAGTGCGTTCAGTCATGGTGCTCCTAGTGATGGAATTCGCCGCAGTTGACGTCGATGCATTGGCCGGTGATCGCGCTGGCCATCGGAGACGCCAGGAAGATCGCCGCGTCGGATACTTCATCCGTCGTCGGCAGGCGCTTGAGGTCGGTGTTCGACGCAGTGTGCTCGTAGATCTGCTCGACGGTCATGCCGAACTTCTCCGCCTGGTGCGCGAAGTATCCCTTGAGGGTGTCTCCCCAGATATAGCCGGGTGCAATCGAATTGACACGAATTCCCTGCGGGCCGAGTTCGGTGGACAGGGACTGCGACATGGCGAGCAGGGCCGACTTCGCCATCTTGTAGCTGCCGTAACGCTCTTGCGAATGCCGCAACACCATCGAATTGATGTTCACCACGGAGCCGTCCGACTCGGCAAGTGCCGGCGTGAACAGCTGAGTCAGGCGCAACGCACCCAGTACGGTCAGTTCGATGCTGTCGCGGATGTGCTGGTAATCGGTGCGAGCCAACGGTTTCATCGACGGAATCGAGAATGCATTGTTGATCAGAGTGTCCACTTTGCCGTAGGCGGCAATGGACTCGGCCACCAGATTCTCGGCGGAAGCCTGGTCGGTGATGTCGGTGGCAACGGTGACGGCGCGCCCACCGGCATCGACTATTTCCTTCGCAACGTCGTCGAGTCGCGATTGCGTACGTGCTGCGAGAACAAGACTCGCGCCGGCCGACGCACATCGAAGGGCCAGAGCGCGGCCGAGTGCCGGGCCGACTCCGGAGATGACTACTACACGGTCTTCGAGCAAGGCGGTCATGATTACCCCAGCATTCGGTTGTCGATGGCGGCCTGGCGCTGGGCAATGCGCGCTGCCCAGTCCTCGGCGGTGATGGCGTTGGTGTCGAAATGCGGCAGGTGCTTCGCAATATCTGCGACGGCGACGATTTCGACGGTGGGACCGTCCTGCGGCGTCAGCTCGCGGGACACGCGCTGCCAACGGAACTGCAGAATGCCGCGCGGATGTCCGACGGTTTCGATCCAGTTGGTGACACCGGGGTTCTTCTCGCTGACCACCATTCGAACCATCCCGTCCGGATCGACCTGTGCCTGGCCGTTGTTGAGGGAGGTCTGATGATTGACGTAGTCCAGTGAGATGTACCAGAGGCTCCCCAGTTGGAAGCCGAGATACGGTGCGTCGGAGGCGGGAACGGTGATGATCATCGCCTGCTCGTCGGTGAGTTCGTAATGTCCCACCGACGAGTACTGCGTTGCCAGCCCGCCCGGTGTCAGGCGTGGTTCGGTCATGGTGTTGACCGCGAGCTTGAGGTAGAACCACTCCGGGAACTGGAGCCACGTCTTGACCCGCGTGACCAGTGCCTTCCCAGCCCGGGCGTAACGCTTCTCGGTCTCTTCGGCGGTGAGAGGTGGCGGCGCGATCCCGATCGAATCGGTGAGCTCGATGCGGATCACGCCGCGCTGCTGACTCCAGTCGCTGTAGACCTCGCGAACGACCAGCTGCGAGGATCCGGGCGCCAGGGTGTAGTAGTTGGCTCGTCCGTCGGCGGGGCCGGGGCCGAACCAAGCGACGAAGTTGCCGTCGTCGTCTATCTCCAGCTCGCGGTCGTCGAAGGCAATTTCGCTTCCGGGAACGTTCGAGTTGGTGTAGTTCCCACTCAACACTTGGAAGCTGAGATCGGCTGTGGTGCCGCGCTTTCCGGTGACCTTGTATTCCTTGTCGTCGTTGATTCGGGCGCCGAAGTACAGAGTGTCGGGGTTGTCGAGGCCCATCTTGGTGAATGGTCCGGTGCCCTGGATGAAACTCGGATGGGTCTTTTCGCCGGCCCAGGCGGCATGCGTCGTCGCGATGATTCCGCCGGCCAGATATTGGTATCCCTCCAGTAGATCCTGTTCGGATCTGATGTGCGGCGCAG
>NZ_LVCT01000338.1:0-7385 GCF_001647205.1 Rhodococcus sp. EPR-134 | reverse complement strand
AGCGTCGTGGTACAAATATGTACCTATTTGGTAGATGTTGGGTATTTCGACAATAGAACGCGTTCTAGGGAGTGGTCAATGGGTGGACCGGAGAAGACGCCTGAAGAGGGACGCCCGAGGGGGAGGCAATCGCCTCCCACCGAACGGGTGGTTCAGGTGCTCGACTACCTCGTCGGCCGCCCTGATCAGCGGTTCGGGCTGTCGGAACTGGCCCGCGCGCTCGAGATCAGCAAGCCCACCTGCTTGGGAATCCTCACGGCGCTGGCTGATCGTGGATACCTGACTCGGGACGAGGTGTCGAAGACCTATGGGCTCGGTCCGGCCTTGATCGCGGCCGGACGTGCAGCTCAGCGAGGATTTGCCGTCGGACCCATTGCCCGCAGCCATCTGGAGAAAGTGAGCACGGAGTTCGGGACGACGTGCACGGCGTCCGGTGTGATCGGTGATCAGATCAGCGTTCTCGAAGTGACCGGACCGATCGGCGCGCGTCGCGCTGCCAAGGTCGGTCAGGTGTACCCGTTCGCTCCGCCGGTCGGGCTGATGTACGTCCTCTGGGGTTCGGATCACGACATGGACAGTTGGCTGAGCAAAGAGCCGAGCCTGCCGGTGCGCTTGGATCGCGAGCGTCTGTGGAACGTGGTCCGCGAGTGTCGGGCTGCGGGATATCTGGTCGAGAGTCTGGATCCCGTCGGGCAGCGACTGCACACGCTGATGGCGGGCGTAGCGACGCACGATCTTCCGCCGGAGGTGCGTGAACTGCTCGGTGAGATGGTGTCGAGCCTGGGCGAGAGGGTGTATCTCGGACGCGACATCAGCTCTGACGACGAGCATCCCGTCAGTCTCATCGCGGCCCCGACCTACGACGCCGAGGGGCATCAGGCCCTTGTGCTCACTCTGTATGTGGGTGGGGCGATCACGGGCGCCGAGATCGAGCGCCGCGCCGCGGCGCTGGTTGCGGCGGCGGATGCGGTGACGGCGGAAGTTGGTGGCAGGAGTCCGGTTCGCGGTCTGTGACGTCTGATTGCCGGTCATTGACCTTTGGGTAGAACGAGTTCTATTCTGTGATTGCGTTCAATTTAGAACCAGTCCGGTACATAAATGTACCGATGCGGAAATGGTGTTCCGCACGGAGTACGTGATGCTCAGGAGCGAAAGACATGGCAACACTCCAGACCCCGCCCGCCTACGAGTTGTCGCATCTGCGAGCACTCGAAGCGGAGGCGGTCCATATTTTCCGCGAAGTCGCAGCGACTTTCGAAAAGCCGGTCCTCCTGTTCTCCGGAGGTAAGGATTCCGTCGTGATGCTGCACGTAGCGGCCAAGGCATTCTGGCCTGCCCCACTGCCGTTCGCTGTGATGCACGTCGACACCGGTCACAATTTCGACGAGGTGATCGAATTCCGCGACCAGACGGTCGATCGCTTCAACCTGCGTCTTGTCGTCTCCAGCGTGCAGGACGACATCGACGCCGGACGCGTCATCGAGGACACCGGAGTCGGTTCCAGTCGCAATCGCCTGCAGACGCACGCGTTGCTGCGCGGAATTCGCGACAACAAGTTCGACGCCGTATTCGGTGGTGCTCGCCGAGACGAGGAGAAGGCGCGCGCCAAAGAGAGGGTGTTCAGCTTCCGGGACGAATTCGGGCAGTGGGATCCGAAGGTGCAGCGACCTGAACTGTGGAACCTGTACAACGGCAAACACCGTAAGGGCGAACATATTCGGATCTTCCCGCTCTCCAACTGGACAGAGCTCGACATCTGGCAGTACATCGAGAGCGAGCAGATCGACCTCCCCGGCATCTACTACGCCCATCGTCGCGAGGTGGTTCCACGCGACGGAATGTTGTTGGCACGCACCCGTTTCCTCGAGCTTCGCGCCGGCGAAGAGTCCTACGAGGCGTTGGTGCGCTTCCGTACGGTCGGCGACGCAACGTGTACCGGATGTGTCGAATCGTCGGCCGAAACACCGGGCGCTGTCGTGGAAGAAGTTGCGGCGAGCCGTATCACGGAGCGTGGCGCAACCAGAGCTGATGACCGGATTTCCGAAGCTGGCATGGAAGATCGTAAGAAAGAGGGGTACTTCTGATGCCGCAACTGCTGAGAGTCGCTACAGCGGGCAGTGTCGACGACGGAAAATCGACACTCATCGGCCGGTTGCTCTACGACTCCAAGTCGATCTTCGAGGACCAACTCGAGGCCGTGGAACGGAGCAGCCGAGAACGCGGCGACGAGTACGCCAACCTCGCGCTACTGACCGACGGATTGCGCGCCGAGCGTGAACAGGGCATCACGATCGACGTGGCCCACCGGTATTTCGCGACCCCTCATCGGAAGTTCATCATCGCGGACACTCCCGGGCACGAGCAGTACACCCGCAACATGGTGACCGGCGCGTCGACGGCCGATCTTGCCCTGATCCTGGTGGATGCTCGCAAAGGGGTGCTCGAACAGACGCGGCGGCACGCCTTCTTGTCCACTCTCCTGGGGATACCCCACCTCGTGCTGTGTGTGAACAAAATGGACCTCGTGGGCTGGTCTCAGGAACGGTTCGAGGAGATCAAGGAAGAATTCCGACAGTTCGCGATCAAACTGGACGTCCACGACCTGACGTTCATTCCGGTCTCGGCGCTGTTGGGGGACAACATCGTTGCCCGGACCGAGAACATGTCCTGGTACGACGGGCCTTCTCTGCTGCACCATCTCGAGCAGGTGCACATCGCGTCGGATCGCAATTTGATCGACGCGCGTTTCCCGGTGCAGTACGTGATCCGTCCGCAGAAGCAGACCGACGCCGACCTCCACGATTTCCGTGGATACGCCGGAACGGTGGCCAGTGGCGTCTTCAAGCCCGGCGACGAAATCGTGGCTTTGCCTTCAGGATTCACCTCGACGGTGAAGGCAGTCCACGGGCCGGGCGGTGACGTGATTGACGAAGCGTTTGCGCCCTCGGCCGTATGCATCGAGCTGACCGACGATCTCGACGTCAGCCGCGGGGACCAATTGTGTCGGCTCAACAACCGGCCGCAGGTCGGGCAGGAAATCGATGCGATGGTCTGTTGGTTGACCGAACAGACAACCCTGTCGGAGAACAATCGCTACTCGTTGCTGCACACCACGCGCTCCACGAAAGCGCAGATCGTCAAGCTCGACTACCGGCTGGACGTCAATTCTCTGCACCGCGACGAGAAGGCAGAATCTTTGTCCCTCAACGAGATCGGCCGCATCTCGATCAAGACGCAGCAGCCGTTGATGTTCGATCCCTACCGCCGCAACCGCGTGACGGGCAGCTTCATTCTCGTGGACGAGACCACGGGCAATACCGTCGCCGCCGGAATGATCAACGGTCCGACACTCAAGGAATCGCGCGTCGTCTGGCACAGCTCGGAGGTTTCTCGCGAGGAACGTGCGACTGCCGGCGCCACCGTCTGGCTCACCGGTCTCTCGGCCTCGGGTAAGTCGACGATCGCGGTGGAACTCGAGCGGCGGTTGGTGGCCGCGGGTATCCCGGCGTACCGCCTCGACGGCGACAACCTCCGGCACGGATTGAACGCGGATCTGGGATTCAGTGCCGATGACCGCGCCGAGAACGTCCGCCGAGTCGGCTCGGTGGCGCAGTTGTTCGCTGATTCAGGTGCAGTGGCAGTGGCCTGCCTGATAAGCCCGTACCGCGAAGATCGTGATCGAGTGCGGGCGGCGCACGAGGCCGCCGGGCTGAAGTTCGTCGAGGTCTACGTCGACACCCCGATCGAGCAATGTGAAGCCCGAGACCCCAAGGGCATGTACGCCAAGGCCAGGGCCGGGGAAATCACGGGATTCACCGGAGTCGACGATCCCTACGAAGCTCCGACAAGTCCCGAGCTGGTGATCAGACCCGAAGACGGAACGCCTACCGAACTTGCGCTGCGAATTATGGAAGTGTTGGACCGGTGAGCGAATCCACACACAGCAGAATCGCCGACGAGGCACTCGCGGCGGAATTGGCGCAGGCCGCCGGTGCGATCCTCCTGGGGATCCGAGCCGAGGGTCTGGGTGTCGACGACGGTCGGGAACTGGGTCGCCGGGGCGACAAGGCCGCCGATTCCTACATCCTCGACCGGTTGGCTGCCGAGCGGCCGGGCGATGCCGTGCTCTCTGAGGAATCTGCCGACGATCGCAGTCGTCTGGATGCAGCTCGGGTCTGGATCATCGATCCGCTGGACGGCTCCAAGGAATACGGCTTGCCGAATCATGCGGATTGGGCAGTGCACGTGGCGCTTTGGGAGCGCGGTAGCGGAATTACCGCAGCCGCGGTTGCTCAGCCGGCGCTCGGAGCGGTGTACTCCAGTGGCGACGAGGCAGCTTCGGTTGTCGCCAACTCGCCGCTCCGCGTAGTAGTCAGCGGATCGCGACCACCCGCATTCACCGAAGCGGTGGCAGCCGAACTCGGCGCCGACGTGGTGCACATGGGATCGGCCGGCGCCAAGGCGATGGCGGTGGTGCGCGGCGAGGTCGACGCGTACCTGCACGCCGGTGGGCAGTGGGAATGGGATTCGGCTGCACCCGTCGGCGTCGCACAGGCGGCGGGACTGTATTGCAGCCGCATCGACGGTTCGCCGCTGCTCTACAACGAATCTCATCCGTACCTGCCGGATCTCGTGATCTGCCGACCGGAGTTGTCGGAGTCGATCCTGGGCGCAATTGCCAAGCACTCCACGGAGTCTGCGGTCAGCGGACGCGTCGCCATGGCGCGTGAATACGTGAACGCATTGCTCACTCATGACGCAACGAAGGTCCGCTTCGCCGCCGACGCCTGGCGGGTCGAGAACGGTCAGCGAACCGGTGACAGCGGCGCCTTCATCAGCAACGAGCTCGAACAAGGCCAGCAATATCGCGGAATCGTGGCGATACGTGAACTCGCGCTGCGTGAGTGGGGCGAGAGCATCGTAGCCCGGTATCTGCTCGACCTCGGAACACCTGGCCAGGCACCGGCCGTCACGGTTTTCGTGACCGAGTACTTCGGGATACCGGCAGGCGAGATCGAAAGCATCCTGGCAATCATCGAACCCCACGAAGACGATTCGAAAGAGGCTGGCACACAATGACACCGGACAAGCTGGTCACCGAATTCTGCGCACTGTGGGCAAATGCCGATGTCGCGAAAATTGTCGACTACTTCACCGATGACGTCGTTTATCACAACATCCCGATGGAGCCCGTGGTCGGTCGCGAGGCCGTCCGGGCGTTCATCGAGCAGTTTGTCGGTGCCTTCGGCAACATCGACTTTCAGATCAAGCGTCAGGTCGCGGACGGCAACACCGTCATGAACGAGCGCATCGACGTCTTCACCATCAACGGCGCCGAGGTAGCGCTCCCGGTCATGGGGGTGTTCGAAGTCGAGGACGGAAAGATCAAAGCCTGGCGCGACTATTTCGACATGGCACCGATCAACGCGGCAGCCGGCCAGGCCTGATCGGGGCGCCTACTCCGCGATGACAGCGTGCGGGTAGTCCGCCGAACGGTGCTGGAAACGCGTAATGGCGGGATTCACGATGACGCCGTCACGGATTTCGATGGCGCGGTCGACGGTCTCGTCTGCCTTCCAGGCCGTCTCTCCTGCCATCACAGTGGGCAGGTAGGGAAGAAGTGATTCGCTGATCTCCCACGACGCGGAGTTCCACAGGTATGACGGACTGTGGTCGACACCGTAGTAGGTGATGTTGTCACCGACGATGAAGGTCGGCTCGGCAAACGAGGTGGGGCGAGCCCAACTGAAGCCCATGCCTTCGTCGCACGAGACGTCCACGATGAGGCTGCCGGGTTGGAAGTCCATGAGGTCTTCCTCGGTCAGGAACGTCAGTGGGGCGTCCGTGTTCTGCAGTACGCAGTTGACGACGATGTCGTGCTCGGCCAAGAAACCGGGCACCGGCACGCTGTGGTTGTCGAGCATGACGTGGCTGCCACGGACGTCACCGTTGTTGTTGTCGAACGAGACCATGCGCGCCGAGTGGATGGGGGAGCTGACGGCGGTGACTCCACGCTGGGTGAGGACGTCCACTTCGTGGATACCGTGCGCCTTGAGTGCTGTGACCGCGCCGCGTGCAGTGGCTCCGAAACCGATCACGGCAGCGGTGAGACGCCGGCCGTAGTCACCGGTGGAACCGATCAACTGCAGGGCGTGCAGTACCGAGCAATAACCGGCGAGCTCGTTGTTCTTGTGGAACACATGCAGATTGAACGATCCGTCGCTGTGCCAGAAGTTCATGGCCTCGAAGGCGATGAGAGTCAGTTTCTTGTCGATCGCGATCTGTGTCAGTTCGGTGTCCTGGACACAGTGCGGCCAGCCCCAGAGAACCTGACCTGATCGTAGCTCGGCGAGGTCACGCACCAACGGCTTCGGTAGCAGAACCACATCGGTTTCCGCCAAAATCTGCTTGCGCGTGCGGATTCCGGCAACGAGGCGCGAGAGGTAGTCGTCGGAGTAGCCGAAGGGGTGACCGTAGCCTTCTTCGAGGTAGATCCGAGAACGTAGTTCGGCATCGATGCGATCGAAATGCGCAGGATGGATCGGCAACCGGCGTTCTGCCGGTTTGCTCGACTGTCCGATGACTCCAAGGGTGCGTGCGTTGTTCAATTGTGTATCTCTCGATAGGAGCAGGTAGAGATGTCAGGCAGGAGCCTGAGGGACTAGCAGAAGCCGCAGAAACGCTGGCAGATTGCCTCGGCCAGGACCGCGTGAAAGCGTGCTGGCTGCGCTGCTGTCGATCGCCGACGGCAACAGAAAGGCGCGTCGGTATGTGCTCAGTCTAGTCCGGAACGGCCCTCGCCCGGTGGCCGGGCGCTGTGTCGTGCTCCGCTGACGTGTGGCTACTGCTCGCGCAGGCGTGAATCCAGTACGGCCAGTTGGATTTTGCTGGCGTCCGCGTGTACCTGACGTCCTTTGTCGGTGACGTCGACGAAGACTCCGCGCCGGTCGGCCTCGCACAGTGCTCGCTGAACCAGTCCGGCCTTCTCGAGTCGGGCCACGCTACGGGAGAGCGCGCTGGGACTCAGGTACATCTCCGAGGCAAGCTCCTGCATGCGTGGACGTTCGCACGTGGCGTCCATGAGTCGGTCGAGAGCCTCGAAGTCGCTCATACTCAGCCCATGCGCCGACTGCATCTGGCGATCGAGTTCGCACGCGATGTCGTTGTAGCTGGTCGACAGCGAGCGCCAGGTGTTGCGCAATTCGGATTCCGACGTCACGTCCGCATTCTAGTTGAAGACCGGATTACGTGCAATTGCATTAAATGCTTGTGCATTATGTGCATGTGCATCTATTCTCGCTGACGTGACTTGCACAGACTCGACACTCAAACCATTCGATTCGCCGGAATCCCCGGGTTCTACGGAATCCGCGGATCCGGCCACA
>NZ_LVCT01000337.1:0-16065 GCF_001647205.1 Rhodococcus sp. EPR-134 | reverse complement strand
TCTTCCGTCCATCGGCAATGAACTGGGCCTGTCCACTACCTCGCTGCAGTGGATCATCAACGGATACGTCCTCGGGTTCGGCGGTTTGCTGCTGCTCGGTGGACGTACTGCCGACCTCCTCGGACGTAGGAAGGTCTTCCTGATCGCGCTCACCGTGTTCGCGATCGCCTCGCTGGTCGGTGGACTGGTCGACAACGGAACACTGCTGATCGCATCACGATTCGTCAAGGGACTCGCTGCGGCCTTCACTGCGCCGACCGCAATGTCCATCCTCACCACGACGTTCAAGGAGGGCCCTGCCCGTAACCGTGCCTTGTCCGTGTTCTCGGTGTTCGGAGCCAGCGGCTACTCGTCCGGCTTGATCCTCGGCGGGCTGTTGACCAGTGCCGGTTGGCGATTCACGTTCCTGATGCCGGTTCCGTTTGCCGTCATCGCACTGATCGGTGGGTACTTCCTCATTCCGCGGGACCGTCCCGCGGACGCCGGCGGGCACGACCTCGTCGGGGCCGTCACCCTGGTGACGGGAATGCTGCTCACGGTGTACACGATGGTCTCCGCTCCGACCCGCGGGTGGGCTCACCCGATGACGTTGGGATCGTTCGCCGTGGCCGCCGTGCTGCTCGCGACGTTCTTCTTCGTGGAGAAGAAGGTGGCACATCCGCTGGTGCGCCTCGGACTTCTGCGCGTCGGCACCATCGTCCGTGCGAATCTGGCCATCATCGCGCTCTTCGGTTCCTACCTGAGCTTCCAGTTCATGATGACGATCTTCCTTCAGTCCGCTCTCGGTGGGCCGCCGTTGAAGATGGCAATGGCGCTGCTCCCTGCAGGCATCATCGTCGCCTTCGGATCACCGTTCGTCGGACGGTTGGTGGACCTGTACGGCAGTGCCAAGCTCATCATCGCGGCACTGACGTCGCTGAGCGTCGGGTACCTCTGGTTCCTCTTCGCCGGCAGCGATTCACCGTCGTACGTCGTGGCGATTCTGCCGAGCGTCATCCTGCTCGGACTCGGATTCGCGTTGGGATACACCTCGATCATGGCTCAGGCCACCTCGGGCGTCGACGACTCCGAGCAGGGCTTGGCGTCCGGTCTGGTGAACACGTCAGCTCAGGTCGGTGCGGCGCTCGTGCTCGCTCTGACTACTGCCCTCGTGACCGCCGGATCGCACACCGCGTCCGGCGCCGGTACCGCCGGGTTCGAGCAGTTCCATCCCGGACTGATCCTGGTCACCGGGGTCGCGCTGGTGGGCTTGGCGATCACCGTCTCGCCGCTCGTACGTGGGAGCTCGCTGCGCGGAAGATCCGTGCGTGAAAGGCGCGCTGAGGAAGAAAAGGAGTTGGCCGAGGTCAACTGAACACTTGCTTCATCCGCGAATGCGCTCGGCCGCGTAGGAGAGACTCCTGCGCGGCCGAGCTGCTGTGTCTGAACTATCGTGTGGCAGATTTCAGGGCAGCATCTTTCAGAGCTACGTCGAAGCTCGTCGACGTAGCTTGCGAACCGAGGATCAAGGCTAGACGCACCAACAAGCCTTCGCGGTCGGACGGATCAGCCTGGTCGAGTGCGTTCGACAGTGCCAGCCAGACGTGTTCGCGGTGGCCTTCGTCGTCAATCACAGTGGGCGTGACCGACAGTGCTGAGTCGAAGTGCGTTGGCGCGGTGCCGGCAGTGAGGTGTTTGGCTACGTCGCTCAATTGCGCGGGATCGCTGATGCGGCACAGCACCAAGCCGTCGGGCCGAATCACGAAGATCTCGCCGACACGAGCGCCGAGGGCAGATGCGAGGTCACCCTCGACATCGGGAATCGTGGAGTCGGTAGTTCCCGCGGTGATCACCCGTACGGTTTCCGGTGCAAGGGCCTGAGCGAGAATCTCGGCTTGCGTGTCGAGTTCGGATACCAGCTCAGCTGACAGTCCGAAAGCCAGCAGGCCGAATCCAGTACCGCGCAGACTGTTCAAGGAGGTAAATGAACCGTCCGCCGAGACCTGGATGACCCTGTCTTCCAGCGGATCCCCGGGCAATGCGCCCTCGCTGCCCGCAGCTGTGGGCCACGTCAGCGGCGAGAGACGGGCGTGCGTTGCACTCGACTGGCGCGGGTTGATGAGGTGCGCGAATTCGCTTCGCTTGGTGGCGAGTTCGAGTACGGCGTCGCGGGTGGTCCGGTATCCATGACTGCCGGGCGACATGATGAGCGTCGACTTGCCTGCATTGTCGACGTTCTGCTGCCACGCGCTACGACGTTCCTTCGAATACGCGTCGAGGATGGCGGTATCGGCAGCCCCACTGATAACGGTCGCCAGTTGCCACACCAGGGTCTCGGCATCCTCCATGCCAGAGTTGAGGCCGCGAACACCGAAGATCGGAACGAGATGCGCGGCGTCGCCGGCAAATAGCACACGGCCGTGAGTGAAATCTTCCAGGGCGAGTGCGTGGGCGCGGTAGAAGCCGAACCATTCCAGGGTCCAGGGGATGTCGCTCTGGAGCCACTCGAGGTGACGCGTGATGCGGTCACGGATGCGATCTTCTTGCGTCTCCGCTTCCGGATCGTCCGACGCATCGAGCTGGTAGTCGATGCGCCAGATGTCCCGTGGTTGGCGGTGCATGATGATCGTGGACCCCGGGTTACTGGGTGCGTCGAACCACACCAGACGCTCGGCCGGGAGTTCCGATTCCCAATGAATGTCGGCAATGACGTAGTTGCCCTCGTAGCTGTTGCCCTGCAAGCGGATTCCGCTGAGTTCGCGCATCTTGCTTCGTCCACCGTCGGCAGCCACTATCCATGCCGCGCGTAGTTCGCGGGTTCCGAACGCGGTGTCGACGGTCAGTGTCACCTCGTCATCACCGCCGGAGATGCCGGCGATCGACGACGACCAGTGGAAATTCACCATGGGATGCGCGAGCAACTTGTCCGTCATGATCTGCTCGAACTCGGATTGCGACACGTTGACCATGGGGCCACGCGCGTCGTGCTCGGCGGATGCCATCCGGAAGTGCAGTACTTCCTGATCACGGTAGTAGCTCCGACCACCCACCCACGGCAGAACGGTGCCTTCGAGTTCGGCACCGAAGCCCAGGCGTTCGGCAACTTCGAGGCTGTGCCGAGACACGCAGATCGCGCGACTGCCGAACGAGACCTGATCGGCCGCTTCGAGAATCGTGACGGGAATGCCGCGCTGCGCCAAGCCCATGGCTACGCCCATGCCGACGGGGCCGGCTCCGACGATCACGACGGGAAGTGCGTCGGCCGAAGGTTCCATGGACGAGAAGTCCTCGGGCGCGTACTTCTTCGGATGAAAGTAAGTCGACATAGTCACGAGGCTTTCTGTGCGGCAGTAGGTTCCGGGAGCAGGAAGATGGACACCAGGCTGATCACGGCAATGATCACGAAGTAGGCGGTGATGGCGAACGAGGTGTCGAAGGCGGCGTAGAGCGCAGTGGCGATCATCGGGGCCAGCCCGCCGCCGAGGATTGCGCCGATCTGGTATCCGAGTGACGCTCCGCTGTAGCGGATGTGTGCGGGGAACAATTCCGCGAACAGGGCCGCTTGTGGACCGGCGCAGCAGCCGAGAGTGAAGCCGAGGGCGATCATCGATACGAGCATCACCGGAACGATCGCTGTGTCGATCAACGGAAAGAACACCGCTGCCGCCACCACGAGGGCGATCGAACTGCGGATGTAGACGGTCCGGCGTCCGAGAGTGTCCGACTTGTGGGCGCTGAAAGCCATTCCAGCCATCCAGAACGGGCATGATGAGATGAGGAGAAACAGCATGGTGGTTTTGCTGAAGCCGAGTTCCGTCTCGCCGTACTTGAGGACGTAAACCATGTACGCGTAAGCGATTCCGTTGGTGGCGATGAAGGTTCCACCGGCGAGGAGCACAGTCTTCCAGTGTTTGGTCAGAACCTCGAGGATCGGCATTGACTCCGCCGGCGCTTCGGACTTCGATGCGGTGAACTCGTCACTTTCCTCGAGGCCGAGACGGATCCACATCGCAACGCCCACAAGAACTGCGCTGAGCAGGAACGGGATTCGCCATCCCCAGGAGTTGAATGCATCGTCGTCCATGAAGGCGGCGAGGGGGAGATAGACGAGATTGGCCACCAGTACGCCTGCGGGAACACCGATTTGTGGTGCGCTGCCGTACAGCCCCTTCCTGCCCTCCGGTGCGTTTTCGGTGGCGACCAGAACTGCGCCGCCCCACTCGCCGCCGACACCGAGTCCCTGAACGAATCGCAAGGTCACCAGGAGTATGGGGGCAAAGACGCCGATTGCGGCGTAGTTGGGTAGCAGGCCGATGGCAACGGTGGCGCAGCCCATCAGCATCAACGAGGTGACCAACATGGATTTGCGTCCGATGCGGTCGCCGAAGTGGCCCATCACGATTCCGCCGATGGGACGCGCGACGAATCCGACGGCGAGGGTGGCGAAGGCGGCCAGGGTGCCGGCCAGATCGGACGTGCCGGGGAAGAACTGCTTGCCGAGCACGAGCGCGGCGGCGGTGCCGTAGATGAAGAAGTCGTACCACTCGATGGCGGTGCCGACAAAGCTGCCGAGGGCGGCCTTACGCGCCTTGACCGTCGCGGCGGCGCGCGTTGCGGTCGGTGAGGCGATGGAGGTCATGAAGTGCCTTTCGAGATGAATGTGGCTTGAAGAAACAATGACGTGCGCCACAACAATTGAAAAGCGAAAGAATTGGAGGTTCTTGCACGGAAAATACGTGGAACCAGCTCCGCTGCCTGGTAGTGGGACTATTGGGCAGGTTCTGAGGGTGAAACGAATTCTATGAAAGCGCGTGCGACGTGGCTGAGGCGAGTGTTCTGGTGCCAAGCGAGAACTACGTGCACCGACGGCACGGCGGGGGAAGCGATGGTCTTGACGACCACCTCGAGCCCCTCGTACGTGACGTCGATCTTGGGCCGCTGGAGTAGCAGCGTCCAGCCGAGGCCACGGCCGACAAATGCCCTCGCCGTTTCGAAGTTCGCAGTTCTGTAGGCAACCTTCGGGGCGAATCCGCCTGCGCGACAGACGTCGAGCGCGTGTTTGGTGCTCGGCGGCGCGTCGAGGAGAACCATCGGGTGTTCCGCGAGGTCCGGAAGATGGATCGGTCGCTCGGACCGCGCGAGTGGGTGTTCTGCACCCAGGACGATCAAGGGTTCGCGGATGGCCAACGGAACTGTGCGCAATTGTGGAGACAGGTCCAGGTCGTAAGCGATCGCGAGGTCCAACTCGCCGTTCTCGAGATGTGTCTGGAGCCGATTCTGAGTGTCCTCGCGGAACTCCACCTGCGCGTCAGGATTCTCACGGGTGAACCCGGCGATCATCGACGGCAACACCGTCGGCCCCAGAGCGGGATAACAGCCGATCGCGATGGGCCCCGACACGCTTCCGCCGGTTCCGAGCGCATCGGATTCGAGTTCCCCGGCCTGCTGAAGTAGCGCCCGGGCGCGCACCAGAACGGATTCGCCGGTGCGGGTCAGTTGAATGCCGAATGAGCGACGGCGAACGCACAGTTGAACTTTGAGCGCGCGTTCGAGTTCGGTGAGCGCCGCGGACAGGGCGGAAGGAGAGAGGTGCAGGCGCTCGGCCGCGGCACTGATCGTTCCGGTCTCGGCTACCGCGACAAACGCGGCCAGCTGACGCATCGTGTACGTGGGAGCAGGATCGATGCGAGGCATGAGATCGACAGTAGTCGGGTAGATTGCCCTGAATATTTTGGTGTGGCACCGTGAAGAGGTCGACGATCAATCGCTGACCTGCGTCTTCGTGGTGCCCCCGGCAGGATTCGAACCTGCGACCTTTCGCTCCGGAGGCGAACGCTCTATCCCCTGAGCTACGGGGGCGCACCGAACTTTCGGTGTGCCGATTGGGCTGCGTTAGCGTAGCGCATCACGGGGGGACAAGACCAAACCGGCACCCGTCTCGGCATGGCGTCCTCGCGTGAGGTAGTCGAGGATGCGGCCGGGGACCATGGTCGTCGAATCATCTGTACCGACTGACTCGGATGCTTTTTACGCCTAGGCTCGGCTCTGAGCACAGGCTCGGGCGGACTGCTCGGGCACCCTCGTGAGGTACGGGAGTCGTTGATGACCGATCACCACTATTCCGAAGACCAGCTCGCGCTCGACCTGAAGTGGTGGGCAGCGGCCAACTACCTGACCGTCGCGCAGATCTATCTGAAGGACAACACGCTTCTGCGGGAACCGTTGCGTGCCGAGCACATCAAGCCCCGACTGCTCGGGCACTGGGGGACCAGCCCCGGCTTGTCGATGATCTACACGCTCCTCAATCGGCACATCGTCGCCACCGGCGCAGACTGGCTTTACGTGACCGGTCCCGGGCACGGTGGTCCGGCGCTGGTCGCGTCGACGTATCTCGAGGGAACGTACTCGGAGATCTATCCGGAAGTCTCGGACGACGCCGAGGGCATCCACCGGATGTGTCGGCGATTCTCCGCTCCCGGCGGAGTGCCCAGCCATGTGAGTGTGCAGACACCCGGAAGCATCCACGAAGGCGGCGAGCTCGGCTACGCCCTTGCCCATGCGGCCGGCGCTGCCTTCGATCATCCGAACCTCGTGGTGGCCTGTGTGATCGGCGACGGCGAAGCGGAGACCGGGCCGTTGTCCGGTTCGTGGAAGCTCCCGGCGTTCCTGAATCCACGACGCGACGGCGCGGTGCTGCCGATCCTGCACGTGAACGGTGCCAAGATCGCCGGGCCGACGGTCTACGGACGCAGCAGCGACGAAGACATCCAGGCCTATCTTGGTGGACAGGGGTGGGCGCCGATCGTCGTCTCCGGTGACGACCCCGACGCGGTGTTTCCTCAGCTGTATCAAGCGATCTCGCAGGCGCACGAGAAGATCCGCGAGATGCAGGGTGCCGCACGCCGCGGAGAGGAGTGGACGGGTTCGTGGCCGGCAATCGTGTTGCGGACGCCGAAAGGATGGACCGGTCCACACACCGTCGACGGAATCTTGGTCGAGGGCACACATCGTGCGCACCAGGTGCCGTTGTCCGGCGTGCGAAGCAACGAATCACATCTGCGGCAACTCGAAGAGTGGATGCGGTCGTACCGTCCGGACGAGTTGTTCGACGCCAACGGATCACTCGTCGCGGAACTGGCGGCGCTGTCGCCGACGGGGGACAAGCGCATGGGGAGCACTCCCTACGCGAACGGTGGACGACTTCGCGTCGATCTCCCGATGCCGCCGCTCGAAAAGTATGCGCTTCCCATCCAATCCCCGGGTTCGACCTTCCACGAGACGACGCGAGTTCTCGGCGAGCTTCTGCGCGACATCTACGCCGCCACGGAAACCGAGGACAGCGGCGGGATCTTCCGACTCTTCTGTCCGGACGAGACGTCGAGCAATCGCCTCGGCGCCGTATTCGAGACAACCGATCGCTGCTGGCAACTGCCGATCACCGACTACGACGACGGGCTGTCCGCGGACGGTCGTGTCATGGAGGTCCTCAGCGAGCACCTCTGCGAGGGATGGCTCGAGGGCTATCTGCTGTCGGGCCGACACGGGATGTTCGCGAGCTACGAAGCATTTGCGATGGTGAGCGTGTCGATGCTCATCCAGCACGCCAAGTGGCTCCAACATGCCGTCGACCTGCCGTGGCGGGCGTCTGTTGCTTCGCTCAACGTGCTGTTGACCAGTACGTGCTGGCGCAACGACCACAACGGATTCAGTCATCAGGGCCCCGGCATGATCGACGCCGTTATTCCCTTGGCACCCAGTGTGATCCGCGTGTGGCTGCCGCCGGATTCCAACACGTTGCTCTCGATCTCGGATCACTGCCTGCGTAGTACCGACCACGTCAACCTGATAGTCGTGGACAAGCAACCGCACCTGCAGTACCTCACGCTCGAGCAAGCGCACGAGCACTGCGCGGCGGGCGCTTCGGTCTGGGAATGGGCCGGAACCGAGGCTCGCGGACAGGAACCGGACGTGGTCCTGGCCGCCGCGGGAGATGTGCCGACGCAGGAGATCCTGGCTGCTGCACAGTTGCTGCGCGATCACACACCCGAACTGATCACCCGCGTCGTCAACGTCGTCGATCTGATGGCCTTGCTGACGCCAACCGAGCATCCCCACGGATTCGGGGAGCGGGTCTTCCTCGATCTGTTCTCCGCGCAGACCGACGTCGTGTTCGCATTCCACGGATACTCGCGTGCCGTGCACGAACTGATTCACGGGCGTCCGAGTCCCGAGCGCTTCCACGTTCGCGGATTCAGTGAACAGGGAACAACCACAACACCGTTCGACATGGTCGTCCTCAACAAGATGAGCCGCTACCACCTGGTGATCGAGGCGCTACGACGCTCCAAGCGTCGGCCGGCCGGGGCGTCCGAGTTGGCGGAGTTCTGCCGCACACAACTCGAAAAGCACTCGCGTTACATCGTCGAGCACCTCGAAGACATGCCGGAAGTAGAAAACTGGACCTGGTCCTGAAATTCAGGACCAGGCCCAGTTGGGTCTGAACAATTTCGGCTCAGTTCAGTGCAGTGCAGTGCAGCTCAGTTCATGGGCAGTGGCACTGCGCCGCGAGCTGCCAACATGTCGGTCATCAGCTTGGACTCGCTCTGCTGCGTGTTGACCATCGTCTGCGCCAGGCTGCGCACCGGCCCCTCGGTGGCGTCGGCTGCTGCGTACTCCATCATCGGAAGCCCACCTTCGTGGTGACGAAGCATCAGCTGCAGGAACAAAGTGTCGAGTTGCAGACCTTCCGCTGCGCGGAGAGCCGCAAGGTCCTCGGGGGACGCCATGCCGGGCATCGTGTCGACCGGCCCGGAATGACTCATGTCCATCGTGGCCGAAGTCCCGTGCGATCCATGGCCGGAGCCCGAATCCGACGACATCCACTCCATGTACGGGCCCACCTTGGACAGCGGCTGATCCCACATGGTCAGCCACGCCTGCATCTGACCGAGCTGGTTCTGCTGCGTGGTCAAGATGTCGAACGCCAGCGTGCGTACGTCGTTGTCCGTGGACTTCGTCAGGGCGATGGACGCCATGTCGACGGCCTGGCTGTGATGCACGCTCATGTCCTGCGCGAAGCCCACGTCCACCGAATCCGAAGCCGGAACGGTCAGTGACGACTTCGCATCGGGTCCGAGGAGGTTGGTCAGTGCGCCGAGCGCAAAACCGACGGCGATCGCGCCGATCAGACCGATGATCAGCAGTGCGGTGCGCTGACTCGGCTTCGAAGACTGATCGGTGTTCGTCGAACTATCCACCGGCGGGAATCTGTTCGTCGGTGGCCGGGGTAGCGCCCGTGCCGTCCATCTGGATGGCGTCGGCGCCCGGAGGTGTCGGATCGAACGGCGACGTCGACGGAGTGAACAGCGGGTTGGTGCAGCTCGCGCCGACCTCGGGGTAGACGTTCGGGTTCTGGTTCAGCGCAGTGATGAACTGATCGATGCGATCGTCGTCGGCCTTGTCGATCTCGAGGCGATGGCCCCACGACTGCAGAGAAATGGGGCTGCTCTGACCGGGGTACGGCGACATCAGCATGTAGGACTTGCCGTTCACGCGTCCGGCGAGACTGTCGATCTGGTCCTGGTCGACGAGATCGGGGTTGTACGTGATCCAGATGGCGCCGTGCTCGAGCGAGTGGACGGCGTTCTCGGTGCGAATCGGGTCGGCGTACACGGTTCCGGTGCAGTTAGCCCAGGTGGCGTCGTGCGGGCCACCGAACGGCGGGGTCTGGTCGTACGCCACGCGCTGAGTGGAATCGACGTGCTGGCCGGCCGGGTACTCGATCTTGAGGACGCCGTCGATCTTGTCGGACGGATCCTTGTTCTCGGAGCTGTACTTGTACGGCTCGAGGGCCTGCCGCTCCTCGACCTTGGGCCACAGATTGATACCGAGCACGGCGATGAGTGCGAGCACAGCCACACCGGCGCCGATCGACAGCCAGGGGATCTGGCGGGGAGCGGGGACGCCGCCCTTGCCCTTCTTGGCCGGCCGACTGTTCTTGTTGGCGGCCTTGATGGCCTTGGCTGATTTGGCCCCGGAGTTCTTGTTGGGACCGCGACTATCGGAACCGCTTGGCATCGATTGGGCTCTTTCGGTGTGTGGGCTTGAGGTGTGGCGCGCCCGCGCATGAAGGTACGCGGTGGTAGCTCGGGCATTACCACTGTACTTTCCGAGTCTGAGGGCAAACTTTGAGAGTGGCGTGCGACACGCCACAGCGGCCCCGCGCACGTTCACGGAGAGCGAGGCGTGAGGCGAGTCTCCACTTCCGGTGTGCAGGCAATAGGATGAATACCTGTGACTCCAGCTGACCTTGCCGAACTGCTCCGCGGAACCGCAGCGAGCGTCCTTGCCGATCGTGGCCTCGACGTATCCGTGCTACCCGAAACCCTCACCGTCGAGCGACCACGCAACCCCGAGCACGGCGATTACGCCACCAACATTGCCATGCAGGTAGCCAAGAAGGTCGGCACGAATCCCCGCGAGCTGGCGGGCTGGATCGCCGAAGCCCTCACCGCTGCCGACGGAATCGAATCCGCCGAGATCGCCGGGCCCGGCTTCCTCAACATTCGGTTGGACAAGGACGCCCAGGGCGCGATCGTCGTGTCGGTTCTCGAAGCCGGTGCGTCGTACGGCTCGGGTGACTCCCTCGCCGGCAAGAAGATCAACCTCGAATTCGTCTCCGCCAACCCCACCGGACCGATTCACCTCGGTGGAACCCGTTGGGCCGCAGTCGGAGACGCGCTCGGACGCATTCTGTCCGCGCAGGGTGGTTTGGTAACACGTGAGTACTACTTCAACGATCACGGTGCCCAGATCGACCGCTTCTCGCGTTCGCTGATCGCTGCAGCGAAGGGTGAACCTGCTCCCGAAGACGGTTACGCCGGCGCGTACATCGCCGACATCGCCGCCTCGGTTCTGAAGCAGCGTCCCGACGTCATGGATCTGCCTGCCGACGAGCAGCAGGAAACCTTCCGCGCCATCGGCGTCGAATTGATGTTCACGCACATCAAGCAGACCCTGCACGACTTCGGCGTCGACTTCGACGTCTACTTCCACGAGAACTCGCTCTTCGAATCCGGTGCGGTCGAGAAGGCCGTCGAATCCCTCAAGGGTTCGGGCAACCTCTTCCACGAAGACGGTGCGTGGTGGCTCAAGAGCACCGACTACGGCGACGACAAGGACCGCGTCGTCATCAAGAGCGATGGCAACGCCGCCTACATCGCCGGTGACATCGCCTACTTCCAGAACAAGCGCGCCCGTGGGTTCGACCTCTGTATCTACATGCTCGGCGCCGACCATCACGGTTACATCGGCCGTCTCAAGGCTGCCGCTGCCGCATTCGGCGACGATCCGGACACCGTCGAGGTGCTGATCGGCCAGATGGTCAACCTCGTCAAGGACGGCACTGCCGTCAAGATGAGCAAGCGTGCAGGCACCGTCATCACCCTCGACGACCTGGTCGAGGCAATCGGCGTCGACGCCTCGCGTTACGTCATGATCCGCTCGTCGGTCGACTCGAGCATCGACATCGACCTCGACCTGTGGACCAAGACCAGCAGCGAGAACCCCGTCTACTACGTGCAGTACGCGCACGCACGCCTCTCGGCGATCGCTCGCAACGCCGCAGACCTCGGTCTGTCCGCCGACGCGAGCAACCTCGCCCTGCTCACCGTCGAGCAGGAGGGTGACCTCATCCGCACGATCGGCGAGTACCCACGCGTCGTGTCGAGCGCTGCGAATCTGCGTGAGCCGCACCGTATTGCCCGCTACCTCGAAGAACTCGCGGGTGCGTACCACCGCTTCTACGGCGCGTGCCGCATCCTTCCGCAAGGCGACGAAGACGCCACCGACGTGCACCGCGCGCGTCTGGCTCTCTGCGCCGCCACCCGACAGGTCCTGGCCAACGGTCTCGAACTGCTCGGCGTCACCGCACCGGAGCAAATGTGAACGCGCACCCCGCCGGCCCCAAGCACGCCGAGCAGTTGCAGGCCCCCGGCTTGCCCGACCGTCCGACCAGCCCCGAAGCCTTCGGCGAACTCTCACCGCAGGTGTGGCCGCGCAACGCTTCTCGTGGCGACGACGGTGAAGTGACCCTCGCGGGTGTCAAGGTCGGTGAACTTGCCGAGAAGTACGGCACTCCGTTGTTCGTCATCGACGAGGACGACTTCCGCTCGCGCTGCCGTGACATGGCCCGCGCCTTCGGCCCGGATGCCAAGGTGCACTACGCATCCAAGGCATTCCTCTGTGGCGAGATCGCACGCTGGGTCGCCGACGAAGGCCTCTCGCTCGACGTCTGCTCCGGCGGCGAACTGGCGATCGCGTTGCACGCGGACTTCCCGGCCGAGCGAATTGCCATGCACGGCAACAACAAGTCAGTCGCCGAACTGGCCGCTGGTGTCGCCGCGGGCGTCGGACACGTCGTGCTCGACTCGTCGATCGAGATCGACCGACTCGATCGTGTCGCCGGTGAGGCCGGTGTCGTTCAGGACGTGTTGATCCGACTGACCGTCGGCGTCGAAGCGCATACCCATGAATTCATCTCCACCGCACACGAGGACCAGAAGTTCGGTTTCTCGCTGGCCGGGGGAGCGGCGATCGACGCGGTCCGTCGCGTCTTCGCTGCCGACAACTTGCGCCTGGTCGGCCTGCACAGCCACATCGGTTCGCAGATCTTCGAGGTCGACGGTTTCGAGGTGGCAGCGCACCGCGTGATCGGTTTGCTCCGCGACGTCGTCACCGAGTTCGGCGTCGAGAAGACCAAGCAGATTTCGATCATCGACCTCGGCGGCGGAATGGGGATCTCGTACATCCCCTCCGACGACCCGCCGCCCGTCGACGAACTGGCAGCAAAGCTCGGCCACATCGTGCGCAACGAGTCCGCACTGGCCGGATTGCCGGAGCCGACGCTTGCCGTCGAACCCGGCCGCGCCATCGCCGGACCTGGCACGGTGACGCTCTACGAGGTCGGCACCATCAAGGACGTCACGGTGGGTAGCTCGCTGACACGCCGCTACATCAGCGTCGACGGCGGGATGAGCGACAACATCCGCACGTCCCTCTACGGTGCGGAGTACGAAGCCAAGTTGGTTTCGCGAACTTCCGAGGCTGATCCCGTCGTTGCACGTATCGTCGGTAAGCACTGCGAGTCCGGTGACGTGGTCATTCGGGACACCTGGATGCCCGAGGACGTCGGGCCCGGTGATTTACTAGCGGTAGCAGCGACCGGTGCATACTGCTATTCGATGTCGAGCAGGTACAACCTGCTCACCCGCCCAGCCGTGGTGGCGGTGCGTGACGGAGTCTCACGCGTGATTCTGCGGAGGGAAACAGTGGAAGATCTGCTCAGCTTGGAGGTATCGCAGTGACGAGCGAATCGGCGCATCGCGCTATCGGTGTGGCCGTTCTCGGCCTCGGCAACGTCGGGAGCGAGGTCGTCCGGATCATTCGTGAGCAGGCCGAGGAACTCGAAGCTCGCGTCGGCGCCCCGTTGGAACTGCGGGGGGTTGCCGTCCGCCGTATCGGCTCGGACCGCGGAATTCCCGAGGAACTGCAGACGACGGACGCCGAGTCCCTGGTCGGTCGTGACGACGTCGACATCGTGGTCGAGGTGATCGGCGGAATCGAGCTCCCTCGCAAGCTGATTCTCTCTTCGCTCAACTCCGGCAAGTCGGTCGTGACCGCCAACAAGGCGCTGCTCGCGGACCACACCGGTGAATTGGCGGAGGCTGCAGAGGCCAACTCTGTCGACCTGTACTTCGAGGCCGCTGTTGCCGGCGCGATCCCCGTGATCCGCCCGCTCACACAGTCGTTGGCCGGAGACCGTGTCAACAAGGTCGCCGGAATCGTGAACGGCACCACCAATTTCATCCTTTCGGCGATGGACGAGACCGGCGCCGACTACGAAGAGACCTTGGCCGAAGCCGGACGCCTCGGATACGCGGAAGCCGACCCGACCGCGGACGTCGAAGGCTACGACGCCGCGGCGAAGGCAGCGATCCTCGCGTCGATCGCGTTCCACACCCGCGTCACTGCCGCGGACGTGTACCGCGAAGGAATCTCCACGATCACCTCCGCCGACCTGGCTTCGGCGAAGGCACTCGACTGCACGATCAAGTTGCTCTCGATCTGCGAGCGCATCGTCACGCCCAAGGGCAAGGAGCGGATTTCCGCTCGCGTGTACCCGGCGCTGGTTCCGCTCAGCCATCCGCTGGCCTCGGTCAACGGCGCGTTCAACGCCGTTGTCGTGGAAGCAGAGAACGCCGGCCGGCTCATGTTCTACGGCCAGGGTGCAGGCGGCGCCCCCACCGCTTCCGCGGTGATGGGTGACCTGGTGATGGCTGCGCGCAACAAGGTTCACGGCGGACGCGGCCCCCGCGAGTCCAAGTACGCCAAGCTCAAGGTCGCCCCGATGGGCGACATCCTCACGCGCTACTACGTGAACATGGAGGTCGCGGACAAGGAAGGTGTGCTGTCCGCAGTCGCCGCCGAGTTCGCCAAGCACGGCGTGAGCATCTCCGTCGTCCGCCAGGAGGGCGCCGGCGCCGGCGCGCGTCTGGTGGTCGTCACTCATGTAGCAACCGACGCGGCTCTCTCCGAGACCGTGGCGGCCCTCAACGAACTCGAATTCGTCACCGCTGTGACCAGCGTGCTGCGACTGGAAGGCACTGAACAATGACCGGCATCGTCAACCCCGTCCACAAGGCATGGCCGGGTCTCATCGAGGCATACCGGGACCGTCTCGCGATCGGTGACAACTGGAAGACCGTCACCCTGCGCGAAGGCGGCACCCCGCTCCTGCCGGCCGGCCACCTCTCCGAGATCACCGGCTGCGACGTCTACCTCAAGGTCGAGGGCCTCAACCCCACCGGTTCCTTCAAGGACCGCGGCATGACGATGGCCGTCACCGACGCCTTGGCCCGTGGCCAGCGCGCAGTTCTGTGCGCCTCCACCGGCAACACCTCCGCCTCGGCCGCTGCGTATGCAGCCAAGGCCGGCATGACCTGCGCCGTGCTCATCCCGCAGGGCAAGATCGCCATGGGCAAGCTTGCGCAGGCAGTCATGCACGGCGCCAAGATCATTCAGGTCCAGGGCAACTTCGACGACTGCCTCGAGCTGGCACGCAAGACCACGGCCGAATTCCCCACCATCGGTCTCGTCAACTCGGTCAACCCGGTGCGGATCGAAGGCCAGAAGACCGCGGCATTCGAGATCATGGACGTCCTCGGCAAGGCTCCCGACGTGCACGCACTCCCGGTCGGAAACGCCGGTAACATCACCGCGTACTGGCGCGGATACTCCGAGTACTACGCGGACGGTCTGACCACGGTCAAGCCCCGCATGCTCGGCGTCCAGGCAGCCGGAGCGGCTCCGCTGGTCAACGGTGCACCCGTCAAGGATCCCGAAACCATCGCCACCGCAATCCGAATCGGTTCTCCCGCTTCCTGGAACGGCGCTGTCGCCGCGAAGGAAGAGTCGAACGGTGCATTCCGTGCCGCCACCGACGAGAAGATCCTCGAGGCTTACCGTCTGATCGCCGCCACCGAGGGCGTCTTCGTCGAACCGGCGTCGGCAGCCAGCGTCGCCGGCCTGCTCGCCGCACGTGCAGAGGGCTGGCTCGAGCCGGGCCTGACCGTCGTGTGCACGGTGACCGGTAACGGTCTCAAGGATCCTGACACGGCTTTGAAGGGTATGCCGAACGTCGAGCCGATCGGTGTCGATCCCGTTGCCGTCGCGGCTGCCCTCGAGCTTGCATAGTGTCCGTGGATTCATCGACCACTCCGCGGAATCCGGTGTCTGACATGACTATAACCCTGCCTATCGGCCTTTCGGTGACTGCTCGCGTCCCGGCCTCGAGTGCAAACTTGGGGCCGGGGTTCGACACCCTCGGTCTGGCGTTGGGGTTGTACGACGAAATCGTGGTCACCACAACGGATTCAGGCCTTCAGATCCGCGTCGAAGGTGAAGGCGCTGCCGACGTGCCCTGGGGTCCTTCGCATCTCGTGGTCCGCGCCATCGAGCGTGGTCTCGAGGCGGCCGGAGTGTGGGCCAGTGGCCTGGACGTGTTGTGCCGCAACGCGATTCCACATT
>NZ_LVCT01000336.1:0-408 GCF_001647205.1 Rhodococcus sp. EPR-134 | reverse complement strand
GAGCAGTTGGTTCAACTCTCGTCCGAGTTCGAAGGTCACCCGGACAACGCGTCTGCCAGTGTTCTCGGTGGCGCAGTCGTCTCGTGGAGTTGCCCACCGGCCGTCGAAGGCGACGAGCCGATCTACTCCGCGGCGAAACTCGACGTCCATCCCGACATCCGTGCTGTGGCACTGGTTCCCGAGGAGCGGTCGTCCACCGCACACACTCGCGGGCTCCTGCCCGAATTGGTTCCGCACCAGGATGCCTCGTTCAACGCGAGCCGCAGCGCGCTCGCCGTCGTTGCGCTCACTGCTCGGCCCGATCTGTTGATGGCGGCCACCGAGGATCGCCTGCATCAGGCACAGCGCGCACCCGCGCTTCCGCTCACGACGCGATGGATCGGGATCCTGCGCGAGGCGGGTATCGCT
>NZ_LVCT01000335.1:0-2861 GCF_001647205.1 Rhodococcus sp. EPR-134 | reverse complement strand
GTGTGCTCGAGTTGGACATCGCCGACGGCGTCGAAGTATCCACGACGACGGTCTGATCCCTGCCTTGGTCCTGGTGATCGCCCACTACCGATCGGTAGTGAACTGACACACCCAGTCATCCAAATTCTTGCCGGACTCAGGTTTGGGCGCTATCCTGGGCTATGTCCGTACATCGTGCGCGTCAGTCGCCGGTGCATCACCAGGGGGCAAAACTCCTTCCCAATCGGGGTCCACAGTCCTTGGCATGATTCTCGCAGGCATGATCCTCACGCTTGTACCTTCTCCGAAGGTTTGAATCCTCCGCGGATCGAACACTCAGAGGTTCCATCACTCTGGGGTTCAACACACGGGGGAGTGAATCGTCGACGAAGGCGCGTTGGGCAGGTTTGCGAGCGCATGAAAAGTTTGAGGCGAGAGTTTCCGACAATCATGTGACGGCGGACAAGCCGGCAGTTCTGGACAGCAACCACGTACGGCACCACCGAGTTCGGTATTCAATCGAACTGCGGGACGAACCCTCGACTTTGCGCAGTGCGAGTGAGGGAAGGAAAGGACCTCCGTGACCGATACGGACCTCATCGCCACTTCTGCACCCGCCGGGTCGGAATCAGGCGACAATTCTCAGGCGTCATCTTCAGCATCGAACGGTGCGGTGGCGACCTCCACGAAGCGTGCCGAAACGCGCCGTGGTGCCGGACTCTCCGGCATGGTGCTCACCGAACTCCGCACTCTTGCGGGTGAACTGGGCATCAAAGGCACTTCCGGCATGCGCAAGGGTGACCTGATCGCAGCCATCAAGGAGCGCCAGGGCGGCAGCGCGAAGGCTGCACCCGCACAGAGTGAACTCACTCTCGACGACGCACCCGTTGCGCGCACTCGTGCCAAGAGCACTCGCGCCGCACGCACCGAAACCCCCGCAGCCGAAACAGCTCCGGCAGCCGAGTCGGCTCCTGCCGAGGCCGCGCCTGCGCGTACGGAATCCGCCGAGGATTCCGATCAGAGCGCACCCCGTCGCGGACGTCAGCGTCGCGGCGCCGCTCGTCGTGCAGGTTCACCCGACCAGGGTGAACTGAGCATCGAGCAGGAAGCGCCTTCGGCGAAGTCCGACGCGGACACCGCGAAGGCCGCCGATTCTTCGAAGGTCGCCGAGACCGCCAAGGCCGAGGCTCCGGCCGAGCGTCCTGCGCGCACCGAGGGCAAGTCCGACGCTGATCAGGCTCCCGCCGAGCAGGGCAACGAGCGTCCCCGCCGCGAGCGAAACCGGGACAACCAGGGCCAGCGGGACAACCAGGGCCAGCGCGAGAACCAGGGCAACCGGGGCAACCAGGATCGCCAGGATCGCCAGGACCGTCAGGATCGCGGCAATCAGAACAACGCCGGCCAGAACAACGCCGGTCCGCGTACGGACAACCGCAACAACGGACCGGACGACGACGAAGAGGGCGGACGCGGACGCCGCGGACGCCGTTTCCGCGAGCGCCGTGGCCGTGGTCGCGATCGCGGTGAGGGTGGCGCACCCAACGATTCACGCGAGACCGAGATTCGTGAGGACGACGTCCTTCAGCCGGTCGCCGGCATCCTCGACGTCCTCGACAATTACGCCTTCGTGCGTACGTCCGGGTACCTCGCCGGTCCCAACGACGTCTACGTCTCCATGAACCTGATCCGCAAGAACGGCCTTCGCCGTGGCGACGCCATCACCGGTGCCGTCCGCGTCTCGCGTGACGGTGAGCAGGGCAGCCAGCGCCAGAAGTTCAACCCGCTGGTTCGCATCGACACGGTCAACGGCGGCGACGTCGAGGCCGCGAAGAAGCGCCCCGAGTTCAACAAGCTCACGCCGCTGTACCCGAACCAGCGTCTGCGCCTCGAGACCGAGCAGCACATTCTCACCACGCGTGTCATCGACCTGGTGATGCCCATCGGTAAGGGCCAGCGCGCCCTCATCGTGAGCCCGCCCAAGGCCGGTAAGACCAGCGTGTTGCAGGCGATCGCGAATGCCGTCGCCACCAACAATCCTGAGTGCTACCTGATGGTCATCCTCGTGGACGAGCGTCCCGAGGAAGTGACCGACATGCAGCGCAGCGTGAAGGGTGAGGTCATTTCCTCCACCTTCGACCGCCCGCCGGGAGATCACACCGCAGTTGCCGAGCTGGCAATCGAGCGTGCGAAGCGCCTGGTCGAGATGGGTAAGGACGTCGTCGTACTGCTCGACTCCATCACGCGTCTGGGTCGTGCGTACAACAACTCCTCGCCGGCGTCGGGACGCATCCTCTCCGGTGGTGTCGACTCGACGGCGCTCTACCCGCCGAAGCGTTTCCTCGGTGCTGCCCGCAACATCGAGAACGGTGGATCGCTCACCATCATCGCTACCGCAATGGTCGAGACCGGATCCACCGGCGACACCGTGATCTTCGAAGAGTTCAAGGGCACCGGCAACGCCGAGCTCAAGCTCGATCGCAAGATCGCCGAACGCCGCGTGTTCCCGGCCGTGGACGTCAACCCGTCCAGCACGCGTAAGGACGAGTTGCTCCTGAGCCCGGACGAAGCTGCGGTGCTGCACAAGCTCCGTCGCGTCCTGTCCGGTCTGGACTCGCATCAGGCCATCGATCTGCTGATCGATCGACTGAAGAAGAGCAAGAACAACCTCGAGTTCCTGATGCAGGTCTCCAAGACCGCACCGGGTGCGATCGACGACTGATCGATTCGACGTCAAAAGGCCCACAACCAGCTGGTTGTGGGCCTTTTGCGTGGGCGGAACAAAACCGAGCGACAGTGCGTTGACAACTTCGTACAGCCACCCCGAGGCGTGCGAGACGCGGATTATCCGGTGAGGTACCGCATCTGGCATACTGAACGGCCGA
>NZ_LVCT01000334.1:0-13016 GCF_001647205.1 Rhodococcus sp. EPR-134 | reverse complement strand
CAGAAGATTCTCGACACCGGTGGACGCGTCGCTCGCTTCGAGGCTCGCTACGGCAAGCGCGCAGACAGCAAGGTCCCGGCCACCGAGTCCTAGCTGTTCCGCCGACGCCCGATCTGCCATGCGCAGATCGGGCGTCGGCTTTTTTGTGCCTGCACTCGGTTTGCGCGTTTCCCGGGTCCCGGCGTCGAAATACCTTCAAGCGCGCACCGTAGGAATCGAAACTCAGAGCGGAGCGAACCATGGCAGGCGCAACCCAGCCCTCGGCCATCGACGACATCTTGGCGGAGCACGCCGGTCTCGAAGCACAGATGTCCGATCCGGCGCTGCACAACGACCCTGCCGCTGCCAGGCGCGTCGGTAAGCGGTTCTCCGAGCTCTCGCCGATCATGTCGACGTACAACAAGCTCACCGCTGCGCAGGACGATCTGGAAGCCGCGCGCGAACTAGCCGCCGACGATTCCAGCTTCGCCGCCGAGATCCCCGATCTCGAAGCCGAGGTCGCGCAGCTCGAGCAGACGCTTACCGATCAGTTGGCGCCGCGTGACCCGCATGACGGCGACGACATCGTCCTCGAAGTGAAGTCCGGTGAGGGCGGCGAAGAATCCGCGCTCTTCGCCTCGGACCTGGCCCGCATGTACGTCCGCTACGCGGAACGGCATGGCTGGCGCGTCGAGATTCTCGACGCGACGGTCTCCGATCTCGGCGGATACAAGGAAGCCACGCTGTCGATCAAGAGCAAGTCGGACACCCCGGACGGAGTGTGGGCGCGGCTGAAGTTCGAGGGCGGCGTTCACCGCGTCCAGCGAGTGCCCGTCACCGAATCCCAGGGGCGCGTTCACACTTCGGCTGCCGGCGTTCTGGTCTACCCGGAGCCCGAAGAGGTCGAGCAGGTCCAGATCGACGAGAGTGACCTGCGTATCGACGTCTACCGTTCGTCCGGCAAGGGCGGTCAGGGCGTCAACACGACCGACTCTGCTGTCCGAATCACGCACCTTCCGACCGGCATCGTCGTCACCTGCCAGAACGAGCGTTCGCAGCTCCAGAACAAGGCGCGCGCCATGCAGGTCCTTGCAGCCCGTTTGCAGGTAGTCGCCGAGGAAGCCGCGGACGCTGAAGCGTCGGCAGGTCGCCAGAGTCAGGTTCGGACGGTGGACCGTTCGGAGCGCATCCGCACCTACAACTTCCCCGAGAACCGCATCACCGATCACCGCATCGGATTCAAGTCGCACAACCTCGATGCGGTGCTCGACGGTGAGCTCGACGCACTTCTCGATGCATTGGGCAAGGCGGACCGAGAGGCGCGTCTCGCGGCCGAGTAGATGCAGACCATGACTGACCTCCATCCCGCCGGGAACTCGGTGAACCGCGTGTCGGTCGAGCGTGGCAGGCTGTACCCGTGAGTCGACTTCCACTTCGTTTGGCGCTGATCGAAGCTGCAAAACAGCTCGACGCCGCAGGTGTGCCCAGCCCACGCACCGACGCCGAGTTGTTGGCATCCCACCTGCTCGGGGTCGAACGCACGCGTCTCGGGCTGATTCCGTTGGTCGATCCCGAGGTCATCGCGGCGTTCGACGAGTTGGTTGCGCAACGGGTGAAGCGGATTCCGTTGCAGCACATCATCGGAGTCGCGTCGATGGGCAACATCGACGTCGCTGTCGGGCCGGGTGTCTTCATTCCGCGGCCGGAAACCGAACTGCTCATGGGTTGGGCACTCTCGTTCCTCGAAGGTTGCGGAAGCAAGCCGCCGGTAGTTCTGGACCTGTGTACGGGATCGGGTGTACTCGCGCTGTCCATCGCCGAGGCCCGTCCGGACGCCGTCGTTCACGCCGTGGAGAAGGAGCCCGCCGCGTTGGCGTGGGCGCGTCGTAATGCTGCCGACCGCGAGGCCGCCGGTGATACACCGATCCATCTGCATCAGGGCGATGTCACCGATCGGAACCTGTTGCCAGGGCTCGAGGGCGGCGTCGATCTGGTCGTTTCCAATCCGCCGTACATCCCCGAAGGCGCGCAATTGCAGCCTGAGGTCATGGATTACGACCCGCACACCGCGTTGTTCGGTGGCGTCGACGGTCTGTCCGTCATCAAACCCATGATCAGCAACATCGCGCGGTGGCTTCGAATCGGCGGCGCGGCAGGCATCGAGCACGACGACACCAACGGGGACGGCGTCGCTGCGCTGTTCTCGGCGCGCCGGGTATTCGGCGAGGTCGCGCAGCATCCAGATCTTGCCGGTCGTCCGCGATTCGTCGTCGCCAGACGTGTCGCCACCGACGTCGAAGCACAGCGGAATCGAACGCCCGAAGCGCAGAGTGAAAGGATGGCTGAGTGAGTACCGTGTACGACTGCAGTCAGACAGATTCCCGAACCGCAGGCTTGGCCGCCGCGAAGAACGCGCTCAAGGCCGGCCGACTCGTAGTTCTCCCTACCGACACCCTTTACGGACTCGCCGCCGACGCGTTCGACAGCGAAGCTGTCACGAGTCTGTTGCGCGCGAAGGGACGCGGGCGAGACATGCCCGTCCCGGTTCTGGTCGGATCGTGGAACACCATCGACGGGCTCGTCTACAGCGTGCGCCCGCAGGCACGGGATCTGATCCGCGCATTCTGGCCCGGCGGACTGAGCCTGGTCGTCGAGCAGGCGCCTTCACTTGCCTGGGACCTCGGTGATACCCGCGGAACCGTCATGCTCCGCATGCCCCTCCACCCGGTTGCCCTCGAATTGTTGCGCGATGTCGGACCGCTTGCCGTCTCGAGCGCCAACATTTCGGGGCGTCCGCCGGCAACTACCGTCGAGGAAGCCCGAGATCAGCTCGGCGGATCTGCCAGCGTGTATCTCGACGGGGGCAAGGCCGAACACGCCGTTGCTTCCACGATCGTCGACCTGACCGGCAATTCACCGCGTATCTTGCGAGTGGGTGCCGTCTCGGCAGAATCCATCGCCGAGGTATTGGGCACCAGTCCGGAAAGTCTCGTAGAGGGAGTTTCGTAACGATGGTCGGCGCCGGCGGCGAGCGCGCGGGGGAATCCACGTATTGGGGACCGGATTTCGGTGAGCTTGCCACGGCAGACCCCGAGATCGCGGCTGTTGCGCTGGCCGAACTCGAGCGTCAGCGCGACGGACTTCAACTCATCGCGAGCGAGAACTTCACCAGCCCCTCGGTACTGGCTGCCTTGGGTTCGACCCTGAGTAACAAGTACGCCGAGGGTTATCCGGGTCGGCGTTACTACGGCGGGTGCGAGCACGTCGACGTAGCCGAGAATCTGGCGATCGATCGGGCAAAGGCGCTGTTCGGCGCCGAGCACGTCAACGTCCAACCGCATTCGGGGGCCACTGCGAATCTCGCGGTGTACGCCGCATTCGCCAAGCCCGGCGACACCGTATTGGCGATGAGTCTGCCGCACGGTGGGCATCTGACTCACGGGTCTCGCGTCAGCTTTTCTGGGCAGTGGTTCACCACCGTTCCCTATCACGTCGATTCGGCCACCGAATTGATCGACTACGACGAGGTTCGCACCCTGGCTCTGGCGCACAAGCCGAAAATCATCGTCGCCGGCGCGACCGCGTACTCCCGCACCATCGACTTCGCAGCCTTCCGCTCGATCGCAGACGAGGTCGGTGCGATCCTGTGGGTCGACGCCGCCCACTTCATCGGACTGGTGGCAGGCCGGGCGATACCTTCGTGCGTTCCGTACGCCGACGTCGTCTCCGCGACGACGCACAAAGTCCTCAGAGGCCCGCGCGGCGGAATGATCCTGTGCCGCAGCGAGCACGCCTCGGCTGTAGATCGCGCGGTGTTCCCCTTCATTCAAGGCGGCCCGATGATGCATGCGATCGCCGGGAAGGCGGTTGCCTTCAAGGAAGCGTCGACGCCGGAATATCGTTGGTATGCACAGGAAGTGGTTGCCAACGCATCGGCACTCGCGCAGTCGTTGGAAGCTCGCGGCCTGCGCACCGTGTCCGGTGGAACCGACACACATCTGGCGCTTCTCGACCTGCGCGCAAGCGGTGTCACCGGAGTCGACGCCGAGCGTAGGTGCGGACTGGCTTCGATCACGCTCAACAAGAACGCGATTCCGTTCGATCCGCAGTCGCCCGCCGTCACGTCCGGAATCCGCGTCGGGTCCGCGGCCGTGACGACCCAGGGTTTCAACCGCTCCGACATGAGCGTGGTGGGGGAGTTGATCGCGCGCGCAGTTGTCGCGGACCCCGCCACCACGTCAGGAGAGGCCGAGTTGGCAGCAGTTGCCGACGGCGTTCGCGAACTGGTCCGGGCAAAGCCTGCCTATGCCCGCCAGACGGGTGATCTCGAGCAGTGATCACTTCCTACGAGGCGACCACGTATCTGGCACAGGGTGGCGGGGGAGCGGGTGTTCCCATCCGTGAACTTTTGCTCGTGCTGTGTACGGCGGCGGTGGTGACCTACCTGGCGACTGGCGCAGTCCGGTTGTTGGCGCTGAGGTTCGGCGCTGTCGCGATTCCTCGTGATCGGGACGTTCACGTCGAGCCGATTCCGCGCCTCGGTGGCGTCGGAATGTATGTCGGCATGGCTGTCGGTCTGCTGTTCGCGCAGCAATTACCCGCGCTCACAAGAGGTTTCGGCTTCGGCAGTCCTGACGTACACGCTGCGCTCGTAGCTGGCGCCGTCATCGTCCTCGTGGGTGTGATCGACGACAGGTGGGGCCTCGACGCCCTCACCAAATTTGTCGGTCAGGTGACTGCTGCCGGCGTTCTCGTGGTGATGGGCGTCAGCTGGTTCATCATCTACAACCCGTTCGGCGGTGACGGTGGGTCCACCATCATCCTCGATCAGATTCAATCCGGACTGTTCACCGTTGCTGTTGCCGTCGCGACCATCAACGCCATGAATTTTGTCGACGGTCTCGACGGATTGGCCGCCGGTTTGGGTCTGATCGCGGCGCTCGCCATCCTCATCTTCTCGATCGGTCTTCTCCACGATCAGGGCGGCGACGCGAGTGTCTACCCGCCGGCGATGATCGCGGCGGCTTTGGCAGGCGCTTGTCTCGGTTTTCTTCCACACAACTTCAATCCAGCGCGCATTTTCATGGGCGATTCCGGGTCGATGTTGATCGGTCTCATGCTGGCCGCGATCTCCACCAGTGCATCCGGTCGTATTCCGCTGACTGCCTACGGAACCCGCGACCTCGTCGGCCTCCTCGCGCCGTTGTTGCTGGTCGGGGCTGTGATGTTCATCCCGATGCTGGACATGCTCCTGGCCGTGATCCGCCGGACGAAAGCGGGCGTCAGTCCGTTCAGTCCGGACAAGATGCACCTGCATCATCGCCTCTTGCAGATCGGACACACGCACCGACGAGTTGTGCTGGTCATCTACCTGTGGGTCAGCGTCCTGGCGTTCGGTGCCGTCGGATCCTCGCTGCTCAATCGTCAGCTGGTTGTTGTACTCGTCGCGGCCGGTTTGGTTCTTGCGTTGTTCTTCACTGCGGTGCCTTCCCTGATCGATCGCAAGCAGCAGCGTCGCTAGCCAAGTTTTCCGATCCATTACCCTTGGGCATCGTGACGAACACGCCGCAGCCTGTACCTGCCTCGCAACCCATCCCTGATTCGACCGCCGCCATGAAGTCGGCCGTGAAGTGGGGTGTGATGGGGCTGATCGCGCTGGCCGTGGTCGGCGCGCTCCTGGGCGGGCTCTTCGCCGGTAAGGAAGGCGTCTACGGCGCTTTGATCGGCGCAGCCGTCGGCGGCGGGTTCATCCTGTTCACGGCGCTGGGCGTGCTGCTCACAGCGAAGTTGCCTGCGCTCACGGCCGGTGCAGTTCTTCTCGGCACGTGGCTGCTGAAGATGATTCTCGCGATGGTTGTTCTCTTTGTCCTCTCGGACATGGATTTCTACAACAAGACCGCTCTCGTCCTGGTCATCATCATGTCGCTGGTCGTGGTGCTCGGCGCGGAGACATACGGCGTTCTCGGAACCAAAACTCCGTACGTCGATCCCACTCCCAGCAGCAACGTCGACGACGACGAGTAGTACTACAAGAGGTAACTAATCGGACTTCCAGGTACCCCATCTACACAATGTCGTAGATGACTTGATAAGGTTCGGTTCAAGCGAGAGCAATGGTGGGCCGAGTAACACTCAGCCGACGATGCCATGTGCTCGCAGGTGGTCGAAATTCTGACCACTGAGTCGACGAGAGTCGCCGACACCGACAGACGCCAGGCCCCTCTAGGGTTCTCCAGCTGCTGACGAATGCGCGAGTCGAACTTGTCGACTTGTAGATCGTCAATGTCCGATCGAACCGCAGTCAATGATGGCTGCGGACCGACTACGGGAGAGAACGCTGAGCGTCACCACCCTGGCCGCGGATGAATTCCATGCGCCGTCACTAGACGATTTTTTCCCGCCCTCCGTGTTGATTCACGCGGGCCCCTTCGAGCTCGACCGTCTGATGCTGATTCGTCTGCTGATGTCGGTGCTGGTCGCAGCCTTCTTCGTGATCGCGATGCGCAGCCCTCGATTGGTTCCCCGTGGGATGCAGAACGCCGCTGAGCTTGCGCTCGACTTCGTTCGTATCAACATCGCCGAGGAGATCCTGGGCAAGGAACAGGGCAAGCGCTTCCTGCCGGTCATCACGACAATCTTCTTCATCGTGGTCGCCAGCAACCTGGCCAGCATCATTCCTTTCCTGAACATCTCGCCGAACGCACGAATCGGTATGCCCCTGGTACTCGCGGCGCTCGCCTACATCGTGTTCAACTACGTCGGAATCAAGAAGTACGGCTTCTTCAAGTACGTCAAGAGCAGCATCGTCGTTCCCGGCGTTCCGCTGCCCCTGCACTTCTTGTTGGTGCCCATCGAGTTCATCTCGACCTTCATCCTGCGCCCGTTCACGCTGATGGTTCGTCTCATGGCCAACATGTTGGCCGGCCACATCCTGCTGGTGCTGTTCTTCAGCGCGACGAACTACTTCTTCTTCGTGTCCGGCGGATTCCAGGCGATCTTCGGCGTTCCGTCGATCATCGCCGGTATCGCATTCACGTTCTTCGAGCTGCTGGTCATCTTCCTGCAGGCTTACGTGTTCGCGTTGCTGACCGCGGTGTACATCGAACTGGCGCTCCACGCCGACGAGCACTGACCTTTTACCTCCTCACCAGCTACACCAAGAACTGAGCCTCTTGCCGAATCCGGCAGAGGTCAACAGAAAGGGAATGGAACACCATGAGCATCGCTTACCTCGCTCAGGAAGTTGTCGAGACCAAGTCGCGCGGCTACGGAGCCATCGGCTACGGCCTCGCAGCAATCGGCCCCGGCATCGGCGTGGGCATCGTTGTGGGCAAGGCAATCGAAGGCATGGTCCGCCAGCCCGAGATGGCCGGCCAGGTTCGTACCACCATGTTCCTCGGTATTGCATTCACCGAGGCCCTCGCATTGATCGGCCTTGTCGCCGGTTTCATTTTCTAAGACAGACATGGGAGCCACCTTCGCAGTGCTCGCGGCAACAGAGGAGACACACAATCCTCTCTTGCCCGAGACATACGACATCGTGTGGTCCGCGGTTGCGCTCGTCGTAGTCGGTTTTGTCTTCTGGAAGCTCGTTCTTCCGAAGTTCCAGAAGGTCTTGGCCGAACGCACCGAGCAGATCGAGGGCGGCATCAAGAAGGCCGAAGACGCACAGGCAGAGGCAGCGGCCGCGCTCGAGCAGTACCGCGCGCAGCTCGCCGAAGCTCGTACCGAGGCAGCGCAGATCCGTGAGGAAGCGCGTACCCAGGGTCAGCAGATCATCGCTGACATGAAGGTTCAGGCGCAGGACGAGAGCGACCGCATCGTGGCCGCAGGCCACAGCCAGCTCGTCGCCCAGCGTCAGCAGATCGTCGCTGAGCTCCGCTCGGATCTCGGCAAGACCGCTGTAGACCTGGCCGAGAAGGTCATCGGGGAGTCTCTCGCCGACGACGTGAAGCGCGCCGGAACGGTTGATCGTTTCCTCAACGAGCTCGACACCGTCAGCGCTGATTCAGCCAGGAAGTGAGCAACATGTACGCAGCGAGCCGTGAAGCCTTGGCGCAGACTCGTTCTGCGCTGAGCAGTGCCCTGGGCGCCGTCTCTGCAGGAGCCGCAACTGCTGCTTCTGCTCAGGCTGGGTCCGAGCTCTTCACGGTGGTCGAGGTACTCGACGGCCAGCGCGCTCTTCGCAGCGCGCTGGCTGACGCTTCGGCACCGGCCGCTGGTCGCCAGGCTTTGGCAGAGCAGTTGTTCTCCGGAAAGGTCGGCGCCGAGGCGCTCGCCACCGTGAAGGCAGCTGCAGGCCAGGACTGGTCTGCGGCCCGCGACTTGGTCAACTCGCTCGAACTGCTCGGACGCGAAGCTCTGCTCCGCGCCGCAGCCGATCAGAGCCAGTTGGACACCGTTGAGGACGAGCTCTTCCGTCTCGGTCGCATCGTGGCAGGGGATCCCAGCCTGGAGCAGACGCTCTCGGATCTGTCGGTTCCCGCAGCCCGCAAGCGTGAGTTCCTCTCCCGCTTGCTCTACGGCAAGGTCACCGCGGTCACCGAGGCACTCGCCGGACAGGCTGTCGGCCGGTTGAAGTCTGCACCCGCAGACACTTTCGATCAGCTGTCGAATCTTGCCGCAGCGCAGCGCGATACCACCGTTGCTCACGTTCGCAGCGCCTCGGCGTTGAGCTCGGAGCAGTCGGATCGCTTGGCGAGCACTCTTACCCGCACCTACGGGAAGCCGGTAGCAGTGCACGTCGAGGTCGATCCAGAACTCCTCAGCGGCTTGGTCGTCCGGGTGGGCGACGAGGTTATCGACGGCAGCGCAGCGGGTCGACTCGCAGCACTGCGGAAGAACCTCAAGTAGTCCTTCAGCCGAACACATACTCCAGATCTTTTCGAAGACCAGACACCGAGAGCAGGAAAAACATGGCGGAGCTGACGATCTCCTCCGACGAGATCCGTAGCGCGATCGACAACTACACCGCGAGCTACTCCCCGGAGGCCTCCCGTGAGGAGGTCGGCACAGTGACCGACACCAGTGACGGCATTGCGCACGTCTCTGGCCTGCCTTCGGCTATGTCCAACGAGCTGTTGGAGTTCCCCGGTGGAATCGTCGGCGTCGCGCTCAACCTGGATGCCACCGAAATCGGTGCCGTCATCCTTGGCGATTACCAGAACATTCAAGAAGGCCAGGAAGTAAAGCGCACGGGCGACGTTCTGTCGGTTCCCGTCGGCGATGCTTTCCTCGGCCGCGTCATCGACCCGCTGGGTGCGCCCATCGACGGCCTCGGCGAGATCGAGAGCACCGAGAACCGTGCACTCGAGCTCCAGGCCGCTTCGGTGCTCGAGCGCCAGCCGGTCGAAGAGCCGCTCCAGACCGGTATCAAGGCTATCGACGCCATGACCCCGATCGGCCGCGGCCAGCGCCAGCTCATCATCGGCGACCGCAAGACCGGCAAGACCGCGGTCTGCATCGACGCCATCCTGAACCAGAAGGCCAACTGGGATTCCGGCGATGTCAACAAGCAGGTGCGCTGCATCTACGTTGCCATCGGTCAGAAGGGTTCCACCATCGCGGGCGTCAAGGCTGCCCTCGAGGAGAAGGGCGCGATGGAATACACCACCATCGTTGCTGCTCCGGCATCTGATTCCGCAGGCTTCAAGTGGCTCGCACCGTACACCGGCTCGGCCATCGGCCAGCACTGGATGTACCAGGGCAAGCACGTTCTGGTCGTGTTCGACGACCTGACCAAGCAGGCAGAGGCGTACCGCGCCATCTCGCTGCTGCTGCGTCGCCCGCCGGGACGCGAGGCTTACCCCGGTGACGTCTTCTACTTGCACTCCCGTCTGCTGGAGCGTTCGGCGAAGCTGTCCGACGCACTCGGCGGTGGCTCGCTGACGGCTCTGCCGATCATCGAGACCAAGGCGAACGACGTCTCGGCTTACATCCCGACCAACGTCATCTCCATCACCGACGGTCAGGTGTTCCTCGAGTCCGACCTGTTCAACAAGGGCGTTCGCCCCGCGATCAACGTCGGTATCTCGGTCTCCCGCGTCGGTGGCGCTGCACAGACCAAGGGCATGAAGAAGGTTTCCGGTTCGCTGCGTCTGGAACTGGCTCAGTTCCGTGAGCTCGAAGCGTTCTCCGCCTTCGCTTCCGACCTCGACGCTGCCTCCAAGGCTCAGCTCGAGCGCGGCGCCCGTCTGGTCGAGCTGCTCAAGCAGGATCAGTACAGCCCGATCCCCGTCGAGGACCAGATCGTCTCGATCTACCTGGCCGGCGAAGGCATCTTCGACAGCGTTCCGATCGGCGACGTCCGTCGCTTCGAGAAGGAACTGCTCGAAGACCTCAAGCACTCGGCTGCTGGCGTCTACTCCAGCATCAACGGCGGTAAGGCACTCGATGCCGACAACGCTGCTGAGCTGATCGCCGCGACGAACAAGTTCAAGGAAGGCTTCATCGCATCCGACGGAAGCCGGGTCGTGAACGAGGCCGAGGCTGACGCTTTGGGCGCCGACGAGGTCGCGAACGAGCAGATCAACGTCAAGCGCAAGACCGTCAGCAAGTGACGTACGCGCCCATGACACTGCGAATTCCGAAGGGAGAGTGATTGATCGATGGCGAGCATTCTCGAATTGCGGTCTCGTATCAAGTCGGTCAACTCGACCAAGAAGATCACCAAGGCACAGGAACTGATCGCGACTTCGCGTATCACCAAGGCTCAGATTCGCGTCGCCGCGTCCAAGCCGTATGCCGAGGAGATCACGAAGGTACTCACCGAATTGGCGAGTGCGTCTGCTTCGCTCGATCACCCGTTGCTCAACGAGCGTCCGGAGCCCAAGCGGGCAGCGGTCCTCGTTGTCACCAGTGACCGCGGCATGTGTGGTGGCTACAACTCCAACGTCCTCAAGCAGGCAGAAGAGCTCATGGCTCTCCTCCGCAGCGAGGGCAAGGAGCCGGTCGTGTACGTGCTCGGTTCCAAGGGGCTCGGCTACTACACGTTCCGCGGCCGCGACATCGGTGCTGCGTGGACGGGCTTCTCGCAGGATCCGGGTTACTCGGATGCCGCGAAGGCCAGCCGCCACCTGGTGGAGCTGTTCATGGCTGGTTCGGGTAACCAGGTTGCCGCTCCGAACGGTGAAGGCACGATCGAGGGCGTCGACGAACTCCATATCGTCTACACCCGCTTCGTGTCGATGCTGACGCAGACTCCCGAGGTTCGCCGTATGGCTCCTCTCGAGGTCTTCGTGTCGGACGAGCGCATCGAACTCGGTGACGACATGCTGACCAACGGCCACGACGACGACCATGACAATGGCCCCGTCGCGGACTTCAGCTTCGAGCCCGAGCCCGAGAAGCTTCTCGGTGCTCTTCTCCCGAAGTACGTCAGCACTCGTATCTTCTCGTCGCTTCTCGATGCTGCGGCATCGGAGTCGGCAGCCCGTCGTACTGCCATGAAGGCCGCGACGGACAACGCAAACGAACTGGTGAACACGTTGAGCCGTCAGGCCAACCAGGCTCGCCAGGCCCAGATCACCCAGGAAATCAGCGAGATCGTCGGCGGCGCCAACGCGCTCGCCTCGAGCGCAGGAAGTGACTAGCACATGACCGCAGCAGTAACCGAAAACAACGGGGCAGGTTCGGCTTCGGCCGTAGCCGGCCGCGTCGTGCGGGTCATCGGTCCCGTCGTGGACGTTGAATTCCCGCGTGGCGCTGTTCCTGAACTGTTCAACGCCCTGAACGCCGAGATCACGCTTCCCTCGGTCGCCAAGACGCTGACGCTCGAGGTTGCACAGCACCTCGGTGACAACCTGGTCCGCACCGTCTCCATGCAGCCCACCGACGGCCTCGTCCGCGGCACTGCAGTGACCGACTTGGGCAAGCCGATCTCGGTTCCCGTCGGTGACGTCGTCAAGGGCCACGTGTTCAACGCACTGGGCGATTGCCTCGACACCCCGGGCCTCGGCCGCGACGGCGAGCAGTGGGGAATCCACCGCAAGCCACCAGCCTTCGATCAGCTCGAAGGTAAGACCGAGATCCTCGAGACCGGCATCAAGGTCATCGACCTCCTCACCCCGTACGTCAAGGGTGGAAAGATCGGCCTGTTCGGTGGCGCCGGCGTCGGCAAGACCGTTCTGATCCAGGAAATGATCACGCGTATCGCTCGCGAGTTCTCGGGCACCTCGGTGTTCGCAGGCGTCGGTGAGCGTACCCGTGAGGGCACCGACCTCCACCTGGAAATGGAAGAGATGGGCGTCCTCCAGGACACCGCCCTTGTCTTCGGCCAGATGGACGAGCCGCCCGGAACGCGTATGCGCGTCGCCCTGTCCGCACTGACGATGGCGGAGTACTTCCGCGACGTTCAGGGCCAGGACGTTCTGCTGTTCATCGACAACATCTTCCGCTTCACGCAGGCAGGCTCCGAGGTTTCCACCCTCCTCGGCCGTATGCCTTCGGCAGTGGGCTACCAGCCCACGCTGGCGGACGAGATGGGTGAGCTCCAGGAGCGCATCACCTCGACCCGTGGTCGCTCGATCACCTCGCTGCAGGCTATTTACGTGCCCGCCGACGACTACACCGACCCCGCGCCGGCTACGACGTTCGCGCACCTCGATGCCACCACCGAGCTTTCGCGCCCGATTTCGCAGATGGGTATCTACCCCGCTGTGGATCCGCTGAGCTCGACCTCCCGCATCCTGGAGCCCGGCATCGTCGGTGCCGAGCACTTCCGCGTTGCCAACGAGGTCAAGCGCATCCTGCAGAAGTACAAGGAACTGCAGGACATCATCGCCATCCTCGGTATGGACGAGCTTCAGGAAGAGGACAAGGTCCTCGTCGGCCGCGCCCGTCGTATCCAGAAGTTCCTCGGCCAGAACTTCATCGTTGCCGAGAAGTTCACCGGTGAGCCCGGCTCCGTCGTGCCGCTCCGCGACACGATCGAAGCCTTCGACCGCGTCTGCAAGGGCGAGTTCGATCACCTGCCCGAGCAGGCATTCAACAGCTGCGGTGGACTCGACGACGTCGAGGCTGCAGCCAAGAAGATGGCC
>NZ_LVCT01000333.1:0-1223 GCF_001647205.1 Rhodococcus sp. EPR-134 | reverse complement strand
ACCGAGGGTGAAATCGGAATCATGCCTGGGCATGAGCCGGTCCTCGGCCAGCTGATCGAGGGCGGAACCGTGTCGATCACCTCGGTCGACGGCGAGCGTATCGTTGCTGCGGTACACGGAGGATTCCTCTCCGTCACTGCGACGACGGTGACGATCCTTGCCGAGTCCGCGGACATGGCACAGGACATCGACGTCGAGGCAGCCAAGGCTGTCTTGGCCGAGAACTCGGGCGACCTCGAAGCGATTGCGGTCGCCAAGGGTCAGCTCCGGGCCGTCGAGCGCGCGTAAGTTACTCGAGTAAAGCCGCGACGGGAGCCGACGAACAGTGACATTCGGAATGACTGTGTTGATCATTCTGGTTGTGCTGCTCGCGGTTCTCGTCGCGGCTTTTCTGTATCGTCTGCTGGTTCTGCGTCGCGGCGGTACCGCTGCACTGCTTCGTGTTCTGCCATCTCCGGGGGACAGCGGGTGGCGTCACGGAATCATTCGCTACGGCGAAAGCACCTTTGTCTTTTTCAAACTGTCGAGTCTGCGGCCGGGCCCGGACTCCAGGATCGATCGTCAAGGTATCGAGGTCGAGAGCCGTCGTTCTCCCTCGGGTACCGAATTCGACATCATGAGCGACGACATCGTCGTGGTCAAGGTCAATGACGGCTCGTCGGCCTACGAAATCGCTTTGGACAGTGGAGCATTGACAGCGTTCCTGTCCTGGGTGGAATCTCGGCCGGACGGGCGCGCCCGTAGGCGACGCACCGCCTGACCGGTCCCGCTCAAGCCCCGGCGCCGGGCTTCCAGAGCACATCGCCTTCAGGATTTGCCACTCTTCCCATGATGAAGAGCAGATCCGACAATCTGTTGAGGTATTTCGCGGGGAGCACGCTCGTGTCCTCCGGGTTCGCATTGATGGCGGACCAAGCCGCACGCTCAGCACGCCGCGAGACGGTTCTTGCTACGTGAAGCAGGGCTCCCAAGGCGGTTCCGCCCGGCAGAATGAACGAATTCAACGGTGCCAGTTGCTCATTGAGTTCATCGCACCATCCTTCGAGTCGATCGATGTAGGACTGAGTCACTCGTAGCGGCGGGTACTTCGGGTTCTCGACCACGGGGGTGGACAAGTCGGCCCCTGCGTCGAAAAGGTCGTTCTGGATCTGGCGCAGCATTGCGAGGAGATTCTCCGGGGGAGTGCCGAGGGCAACGGCCACACCGATCGCTGCATTGGTCTC
>NZ_LVCT01000332.1:0-1616 GCF_001647205.1 Rhodococcus sp. EPR-134 | reverse complement strand
TAGATCTTCGTCAGGTGAACAGACATAGGGCTACGGTACCGGCGCGGTGCCGACGAGGTTGTGGCTCTAGGCTGTGAACCGTGAGTGAGCACTTTCTTGTGACCGGGGGTAACCGCCTCGAAGGTGAAGTACTGGTGGGAGGGGCCAAGAACAGTGTGCTGAAGCTGATGGCCGCGGCGCTGTTGGCCGAAGGCACCACTGTCGTGACCAACTGCCCGGACATTCTCGACGTACCGCTGATGGCGGACGTTCTGCGAGGTCTGGGCTGCGAAGTCGAACTCGAAGATTCCGAAGTGCGGATCACGACGCCGGCCGAGCCGAAGTATCACGCTGACTTCGATGCGGTGAAACAGTTCCGAGCGTCAGTGTGTGTTCTCGGTCCGCTGGTCGCGCGTTGTAGACGCGCTGTTGTTGCCTTGCCTGGCGGTGACGCCATCGGTTCTCGGCCCCTCGACATGCACCAATCCGGGCTCCGCCTGTTGGGTGCGCGCAGCGAGATCGAACACGGATGTGTAGTTGCCGAGGCAGACGACCTGCATGGAGCGAACATCCGCCTGGTCTTCCCGTCTGTGGGTGCAACCGAGAACATCTTGATGGCAGCGGTCCTCGCCCGTGGTGAGACAGTGATCGACAACGCTGCACGTGAGCCCGAGATCGTGGATCTGTGCAACATGCTCAACGAGATGGGCGCCAAGGTATCTGGCGGCGGAAGTTCGACGCTCACCATTCAAGGCGTCCGCAAGTTGGAACCGACTACGCACCGTGTCATCGGCGATCGGATCGTCGCTGCAACGTGGGGTGTCGCGGCATCCATGACCAGGGGTGACGTCCGCGTTCGTGGGGTGAACCACAAGCATCTCGGACTGGTCCTCGACAAGCTTCGGACGGCCGGCGCGGAGGTGACTCCCGAGGTTGACGGTTTCCGCGTCATTCAGCGTGAACGGCCTAAAGCGGTCAATTTCGCAACATTGCCGTACCCCGGATTCCCGACCGACCTGCAGCCGATGGCAATCGGTTTGGCTGCGGTTGCCGAAGGCACGTCGATGATCACCGAGAACGTATTCGAATCGCGTTTCCGATTTGTCGAGGAAATGATCCGACTCGGCGCCGACGCTCGTACTGACGGTCACCATGCGGTGATCCGCGGAGTTCCGGTGTTGTCGAGTGCACCGGTGTGGTCTTCGGACATTCGGGCCGGCGCCGGGCTCGTGCTTGCGGGGTTGGTTGCGGACGGAACCACCGAAGTTCACGACATCTTCCACATCGACCGTGGGTACCCGCGATTCGTCGAGAATCTCCGTGGACTCGGGGGAGTGATCGAGCGGGTGGGCTCCGAATAGCTTCGGTGCTCGGCGTCACACTCGGGCCTATTCGCAGTTGGCGGAAAAGCTCAACGGTCTGACCTGGCCTTAATCGGCCAATTCGGTGTGGTGACCAGGCGATTTGTGAATTGATTGAAGGTTCGCGTAACTTATTCCAAGTCAGAGCGACACGGACACCGACTCCCACCTGCGAGGGTGAGTGACACGAGGTTGTACGAAGTGCCTGGCGAACACAATCCAGTTTTTCTCACGGGGTTTCGGTTTGCGCCGGTGGCCAGGTTGGGATAGGCTGGG
>NZ_LVCT01000331.1:0-7232 GCF_001647205.1 Rhodococcus sp. EPR-134 | reverse complement strand
GGTGTTTCGAATGCCGTTGCCGCACTGTCGTTCGGCGCATTCTCCGCCATGATGACCGTCGGCCGGTTCACCGCGGATCGGATCAGCGCGGCGGTAGGCCCGGTGGCAGTGGTTCGCTACGGTGCGTTGCTGTCGTCCATCGGAATGCTGACCGTCGTGGTATCCGGCTGGCTACCACTGACGTTGCTCGGTTGGGCCCTGTTCGGCGCCGGCCTGTCGGGATGCATTCCGCAGATCTTCACCACGGCCGGAAATCTGGGCTCAGGTTCGGCCGGCACCAACATGTCTCGCGTCGTCGGCATGGGATACATCGGATTCCTCGCCGGGCCGGCAACCATCGGGTGGGTCACCAAGCTTGTGCCTCTCACCACAGCAATGTTGATCCCGTTTGCATGCGTCCTGGTCGCAGCGGGTTGTGCGGGTGTCGTTCGGCGCGATTCTCCGACCGCCTACAGACCTCACAGCTGATCCTCACGATCGGCACAGACTCAACAGGGATGCTGGTACTCGTGACCGTCTCGACCTCCACCCAGCACCCCGCGCCCTCCACAACCACTCGCTTCCTCGTCCTTGCCGCGATTGCCGTCGTAGCGCTGGGCGTCTTGTATTTCGTGCGACCCACCTCGCCCGGTTTGAGCGTCCCGGAACAGGTGCGCGCACTTGCCGAGTGGACGGTAGGCCGATTCGACGTCACCGCCGTACTCGCAGCCACTACCGCTCTGGCGGTCGTCTCGATGGTCCGCGGACTGCCATACGGCATCGGCGCGATCCTGCTCCTCGGAATGGGCGCCAATCTCACCAACGCGGCATTCGGTTCCTGGCTCCCCGATGTGCCCCAGGACCTACTGCCCAGCGGTCACGTCGCAGCGGCGACCGCGCTGTACTGCTCGGCGATCTTGATCTCCGCCCCGCAGTGGCGTCCGGTGGTCTCCGGACTCGGATTCGTCGGAGTTGCTGCGATCGGTGCCAGCGCGCTCGCCGCCGAGCTGAGCGGCCTTTTCGGAGTGATAGCTGGCATTCTGATCACCCTGGTATGGGCCTGTGCCGCAGCCATTTTGATGGCACGATCGCCCATCGCCGCGAAACGTGAAGAGCTACGCCCGGATACGGCAGCCATCGCGTTCTCCAGGCACCGGAGCATCCGACTTTAGTCCTAAATCTTTGGGATTCAGAGATTTTCGCCGATAGCCCTCCCGCCACGGTTGGGCATGACGTATGTTCTGAAATGTCCGAATCAAGTAGTTCCACAGCGAAGGAGTCTTTACCGTGAGCCTCGAAGATCTGAACCCGCTCGAACTGATCCAGAAGTTGATCGAACTACTTTCCGGCTTCTCTTCCGACCCCGAAACCCCCGAGGTTCCGTAAAACGTCGCCAGAGGCGCCTGTTCCGAGTTTCGTCTCGGACCAGGCGCCTTTGTCGTTTCAAGAAGTCGTTTCAGCACAAGAAGTCGTTGCAACACACGACATCTTTGCAACACACGGCCACGAAAAAAGGCGTCCACTCGCAGCTGCGAGTGGACGCCCCTTCCGAGTACCAGCGCTAGAGCGCCTTGAGTTCCTCGGTTACTTCGGAGACCGACTTCTTGGCGTCACCGAAGAGCATCGAGGTGCCCTCGGCGAAGAAGAGCGGGTTCTCGATACCGGCGAAACCGGAGTTCATCGAGCGCTTGAGCACGATGACGGACTTCGACTGGTCGACGTTGAGGATCGGCATTCCGTGAATCGGTGAGCTCGGATCGTTGCGCGCCGCCGGGTTGGTGACGTCGTTCGCACCGATCACCAAGGTGACATCGGTACGAGAGAACTCGTCGTTGATGTCGTCCATTTCCTTCATCGCGTCGTACGAGACATCCGCCTCTGCGAGAAGAACGTTCATGTGACCGGGCATACGGCCGGCGACCGGGTGAATGGCGTACTTGACCTCGACGCCCTTCGACTCGAGCAGTTTCGCCATGTCCTTGACGGCATGCTGAGCCTGCGCGACGGCAAGTCCGTATCCGGGTACGACGATGACCTGGTTGGCGTAGGCCATCTGGATGGCCGCGTCGGCGGCCGAGGTCGCCTTTGCCGTGCGCACGACACCGTCGGAGGATGCGGCTTCACCGCCACCACCACCGAAGCCGCCGGCAACGATGGCCGGGATGGACCGGTTCATGGCCTTGGCCATGAGGTTGGTCAAGATGGTGCCCGAAGCACCGACGATCATGCCGGCGACGATCATCGCCTGGTTGTTGAGCGCCAAACCTGCAGCAGCAGCTGACAAACCGGTCAGAGCGTTGAGCAGCGAGATGACGACGGGCATGTCCGCGCCGCCGATGGGCAGCACGACCATCAGTCCGAGGATGCCCGAGAGCACGAGCACGCCGACGATCCACAGTGAGCTGGTCGGGCCTTCCGGTGAGATCGCCTTGATACCGATGATCACCGAGAACGCGACGGCGGCAATGAGCAGCAGAGCATTGAGCGGCTGCTGGAGCTTGCCGATTCCGATCGGACGACCAGGCAGAGTTTCCTGCAGCTTCAGAAACGCGATCACGCTGCCCCAGAAGGAGATCGATCCGATCACCGCGGCAAAGAGCGACGCGATGACGATGTGTACCGTCGGCGACTCGCCGTGCTGGAATGCGGTGAAACCGTCCGAGTCCAGGAACTCCGCGTACGCGATCAACGCGACCGTGCCGCCGCCGACACCGTTGAACAGTGCCACCAACTGCGGCATGGCCGTCATCTTCGTCCGGAGCGCCGGCGGAACGCCGAGCACGACACCGATGACAAGGCCGGCAGCGATGAGGATCCAGTTCCCCATCTCCGCATCACGAATGGAGATCAGAGTTGCAACGACGGCGATGAGCATGCCGACCGCGGCGATCTGGTTGCCGCGGACTGCGGTCTTCGGGCCGGTAAGACCCATGAGGCCGTAGATGAACATCGAGAACGCGACAATGTAGAGCGCATTGACCAGGTATTCCATTACTGGTCACCATCCTTCGACACAGACTTGGCGGCCGGCTTGGCCTTGAACATCGCCAACATGCGGTCCGTGACGACAAAACCACCGACAACGTTCACGGTTCCGAAGACGAGCGCGACGAACAAGATGATCTGCAGCCCGATCGAGGGATCGTGCACCTTGCCCAGGACGACCAACGCGCCCAGGACGACGATGCCGTGGATGGCGTTCGTACCGGACATCAACGGGGTGTGCAGGGTGTTCGGAACTTTGGAGATCACAGCGAAACCGACGAACCCGGACAACACCAGGATCGCGATGTTCGCCAGTAGTGATGTGTACATCAGGCGCCCTTCTCTTCACGGGTGACGCACGCACCGGCCAGAACCTCGTCGGAGAAATCAGGCGCCAAGGCACCTTCCACCAACATGAGTTCGATCAGCGCGGAAATGTTCTTCGAGTACAACTCGGACGCATGCTCCGGCATGGACGCCGGCAAATTCAGCGGAGAGCAAATGGTCACGCCGTGCTTGACGACGGTTTGACCCGGCTCGGTCAGCTCGCAGTTACCACCGGTTTCACCCGCGAGGTCGACCACGACACTGCCCGGCTTCATGCCTTCGACCGCGGCAGCGGTCACCAGGCGCGGCGCGGGACGACCCGGAACCAGAGCTGTGGTGATCACAACGTCGAAGCCCTTGATCGCATCTTCGAGTGCCTGCTGCTGCTTCGCTCGCTCGTCGTCGGTCAACTCGCGGGCGTATCCACCCTCGCCCGCCGCATCGATTCCGAGGTCGAGCCACTGTGCACCCACCGAACGCACCTGGTCGGCGACCTCAGGACGCACGTCGTACCCGGTAGCGCGGCCACCGAGACGCTTGGCTGTCGCCAGCGCCTGCAGACCTGCCACACCCACTCCGAGGACCAGAACCGTCGCAGGCTTCACCGTGCCCGCAGCGGTGGTGAGCATCGGGAAGAACCGCGTCGACTCCGATGCTGCCAACAGAACAGCCTTGTACCCGGACACGTTCGCCTGCGAGGACAACGCGTCCATCACCTGCGCGCGGGAGATACGAGGAATCGCCTCCACGGCGTATCCCTCGATGCCGGCGGCCTTCAACTCGGCGATGCGGTTGTCCGCATTACGCGGATTCAGGAAACCGATGAGCTTCGCGCCGGTACTGATCCGGGCGATCTCTTCTGTCGACGGAGGCGCAACCTTGACGACCACGTCAGCAGTCCACGGATCGCCGATCTTCGCGCCGGCAGCGGTGTACAACTCGTCGGGAATCAACGCCCCGAGACCGGCCCCGGACTCGACGACCACGTCGACACCCTTGCCGATCAAAGCGGACACAATTTTCGGCACCAATGCGACCCGACGCTCACCATCACTCGATTCTCGAGGGACGCCGACCGACGGACGCACTTGTGCGCTCTTCGATGTTTCCATTTTCCATTACCTTCTGCGGTTGGTGGTTCGCCTGCTGCGACGAGCGGCAACCAGCATGTGATGAGCGGAAGATGACCCGCTTTTGGGTGAATGGTGACTGATAGTAGCCAGAGTTAACGCGGCGTAGGGAAACCGACGACGCACTTTCTCCATCTGAATCGAGTCCGAACAGTATGTTTGGACATACCTGAAGAAGCCTACTGTGAGGCCGATCACACCGGAATGGCGGACTATTCCACTATTTGAAACGGCCGAAAGACGTAAAGGCATCAGAATGACGCGCCGAATAATCACCGTCGAGCGAGTTTACGAACCGGGTTCCGAATGTAACGCCGTCCGACTCCGCGTAGACCGACTCCGGCCACGCGGCCTCAAACGCGAAAACCTGCAGTACGCCTCGCACCGTCCTCGGATGCTCGACCCGTTGTTCTACTGACAGCAAGCAAGGACCTGCCGTACGGTCACGCGCAGGTCCTTGCCGACTATCTCGCAGAATTACTCTGATGTCCTAGTATTTCACTAGAGCATCAATTGCTCACATATTGAGACCGCAACTTGTGCTTGACGAGCTTTCCTGTAGCGGTCCTAGGCAATTCGTCGGCAAAGTCAATGCTTCTCGGAGCTTTGAAATGTGCGACCTGACTGCGAACGTATTCCAGCAATTCCTCGGCGACATGGGCACCAGGCTCGATTCCCTCCGCTAGTTGGACAACCGCCTTGACCTGCTCACCCATTTCCTCGTCGGGAACACCGATGACCGCCACGTCGAACACCTTCGGGTGCAAAGTAAGGATGTTCTCGGACTCCTGTGGGTAGATATTCACACCACCGGAGATAATCGTGAACGCGGCGCGGTCGGTCAGATAAAGGAAACGCTCGGAGTCGATATAGCCGATATCTCCACTCGTCGTCCACGTCGGATGATCCGGATGCTGCGCGGCAGCCGTTTTCTCGGGATCATTGTGGTACCGGAACGGCAAAGTCTCCCGCTCCCAGAACACGGTACCGATCTCGCCGACCGGAAGATCGCGCCCGGCGTCGTCACAGATGTGCACGATCCCCATCACTCCGTCACGCCCGACGGAACCCGGATGCGACAAGGCCTGCTCACTGTTGATGAAGGTAGCGCCCGAACCCTCGGTCGAGGCGTAGTACTCGTAGATCACCGGCCCCCACCAGTCGATCATTGCCCTCTTCACTTCGGGCGGGCAGGGAGCAGCAGCGTGAATGGCGACCTTCACCGTCGAGACGTCGTAACGATCACGGGTCTCCTTCGGAAGTTTCAACATTCGAACGAACATCGTCGGTACCCACTGACTGTGCGTCACAGCGTATTTACCGATCAACTCCAGCGCGGTTTCGGCTTCGAATGCATCCATCAAGATCACGGTTCCGCCGACCGAATTGATCACGCCGCAAAAACGCAGGGGCGCCGCGTGATAGACCGGAGCCGGGCACAAATAGACTGTGTCGGAATCGAACCCGTACATCGGTGCGAACACCGCGGTGTACGGATCCATGGTGGTGTTCACCTCACCCTCCGGGAGATCTCCTTTGATCCCCTTCGGCCTGCCGGTCGTTCCCGACGAATACAGCATGTCAGCCCCACGCGGCTGCGAGTCGAGTGGAGCAGTGGACTGCGCATCGACCGCGTCTTCGTAGTCGTCGAAGCCCTCGAGGGCGCCGCCGTACACCAATCGGTGCCGCACGCGTGGAATCAGCTTCTCGTCCAACGGAACTGCTGCGGACGCCTGCCCCGACGCCACCAGAATTGTCGCCTCGCAGTCGTCGACGATGTAGGCAGCCTCCGCAGCCGTGAGATGCCAGTTCACCGCGGTGATGTAGAGGCCGGATCTCAACGCTGCCCAGTACACCTCGAACGCCCGGAGATCGTTGTTCGAGATGAGAGCGACGTGGTCCCCAGGCTTGGCACCGACACTTCGGAAGTATCGCGCCAACTGCGTCGACCGTTCGTCGAGTTCCCGATAGGTGATGGACTCACCCGTCGCAGGGCGAATGACGGCGGGCTTGTCCGGTGTGGACTGGACAAAATTTCCTGGAAACACGAAGACTCCTCTGTCGGTGACGACAACGCCGCGTGAGCCTGATTCGGCGTCGACAATCCTGGTCTACCACAGGAACTCTGCCACCCTCGGAGGTTTGGCGACACCGACTCGAAGCATGGGAATGCCCGCTCACTTATCCGCCGGGACATACAGTGAGGAGAACCGCACCGTCCGAAACAGGAGATGTCCACATGAGTGGTTGGCCCCAGGACTCAGTAGTCGACGCATTGACCGAGGAATGGAGAGTCATCGACGCACTGCTGGCCGAACTCGACGGCGATCAGTGGTTGGCACCGTCGAACCTTCCGGGGTGGACGGTTCACGACATCGTGTCCCATCTGATCGGTACGGAATCACTGCTCTCGGGCATCAATCCGCCGTCGATCAATCTGGACGTGCACGCATTGCCCCACGTCCACAACGAGATTGCGGCGTTCAACGAGCGCTGGGTCGAAGGCCTGCGGCGGACACCGCACTCGGACCTGCTGACCCGATATCGCGAGATCACCGCCGAACGAACCGAAGCGCTGCGCTCGATGACCAGCGCGGACTGGGACGCCGAGACACAAACACCGGTCGGTCTTGCGCCCTATGGCCGGTTCATGCGTATTCGGACCTTCGACTGTTGGATGCACGAACTCGACATCAGAGATGCAGTTGGCATTCCGGGTGAGGAAGGCGGATTGCGCGCGGAGACTGCATTCGGCGAAATCACCAGCGCGCTCGGATTCGTCGTCGGAAAACGAGGAAAGGCGCCAGAGGG
>NZ_LVCT01000330.1:0-14114 GCF_001647205.1 Rhodococcus sp. EPR-134 | reverse complement strand
CGCGAGGCTTTTGTCGATCTCGTAGGCCGCGGCGCTCGCATCGCGGTCATCGCCGCGGCTGCAGATTCGTGGCCCGCCAATGCCCGCAGTTCAGCAGTCACCAGCGAATTGACTCCGCTACGGGCAGCGGGCTTCACCGCAGAGGAAGTGGATGTCCGAGACTTCCTGGGTGCATCGGAAGCACTGGAACTCCGGCTCCGCGAATTCGACTGCCTGTGGGTTCGCGGCGGAAACACGTTCGTCCTGCGAGCTCAGCTAGCTCGAAGTGGCGCTGACAGGGTCATCGAGATGCTGGTTCGTTCAGGCGTCGTGGCCTATGCGGGATACAGCGCCGGAGCGTGCCTGGCGACTCCGACTCTGATCGGGCTGGACGCGTCGGACGACCCCGCTGAAGTCATGCCAACGTGCGGTATCGACCCGATCTGGTCCGGGCTCGCGCTGATCGACTTCGCGATAGTGCCGCACGGCGGCGATTCGCTACTCGAAGATCCACAGGTGACTGCGCGGACGGTTGCGGCCCTGACCACGGCGGGCGCGCAATTCACCGTGCTTACAGATCACGAGGTGATACTCGTCGACCGTTGATGTAACGCAGACGGTTGATCTTGACGCAGACTGAGCAGTCGACTCGGCCCGACCGGATCAGCCGTGCTCTGCCACCGCGGTTCCGGCTGCCGGCGACTGACGCTCGAGCCTCGTCCACGCGATCTCCCAGCGCTTGACAGAGACCTCGTCAGCGTCCTCGAGAAGGGCGTCGAGGAGCAGGCGTGGATTTTCGCGCCATGCCAGTTCAGCGGCATGGACTTCCGCAGCCGAGAACAACCCGGAAGCCTCGAGATCACGAATCCATTCGCAGATCTCGCCTCGGTGAATCCGTGCGATGGTCTCGTATCCCAGACCTTCGTCAAGGAAGTCGTACGAAAAAATTGCGGCAAAGTAACTGTTCGACTCACGCTGCCCGAAAATCATGTGCGTTCCTTCCTCGAAGTTGTCCGACGAAGACTCGAAATCGAACCGTTGAGCAGCGACGCCAAAGTTTTTTTGGCGAAGTTGTAACGCTTCTTCCATCCCCGACGATTCAAACGCTAACCCCCCGAGCGGGTCTTTGGGATCACGTCCGAGAAACGATCTGATGACCAACGCAATACCCCTGGGGTTTCCGGCCACTCGCACCCATCATCGACACGCAACCAGCGCGCCGCTGACCTGCAATTTGCCCGTTTCAGGCCCTCCACTTAATCCATCCGAACAGACGACAAAAAACTTTGTGACCGGTCCCACATATTGGGATAGTTACGATCGTGATGCATATGTATCACCCGTTGTGGGCACAAAAGTACGGGCAAATCGGCACGTACAGACCAGTTTTGTTCGTTCTCCATGGCGACGAAGGTCCCTTGAACGGTCGTCCAGTTGTAGTTGCGCTAAGTAACGGATCCCACGTCGGCAACCGATATTGCGGACGGCCTGCCAGGTAGCGTGCTCCAGAGAACGCAGACGCGGCGCGGCGCAACCGGCCGCCCTTTCGAAACGGAGCCCGAAGATGACCGAGACAGTGGCGCACAATCCCGCGGAAACGCGTTTCGAGATCCGAGTCGACGGCGAACTCGCCGGTTTCGCCGAGTACTCGGACCATTCCGGCGTCCGTGATTTCCACCACACGGTGACCTATCCGCAGTTTCGTGGGCGCGGGCTTGCCGCCATCGTGGTGCGTGAAGCGCTCGATCAGACCCGGAACGAGGGATTGAAGATCCTTCCGACGTGCTCGTACGTCGAGAAGTTTGTTGCGGAGAACCCCGTCTACCAGGCATAACCGAACGAGAACGGCCGGCGAAAAACCAGTCGCGAACCTGCAGACCCCGCTGCTAGCGTCGATGGTGCCGTCGTCGAAATCCTGGGCGGCACCATCTCGGGGAAGGAAAGAACGTGGTCGCCTCAGCAGATCGGCGTCCACCTGCGTCCACGGACGTAGCTATCCCCAGCTATCGCCCTCTCGTACTGGTCAATCTCGCGACGCTGTTCTCGGCGATCGGCAACGGTATCGCCATCGTCGTGCTCCCCTGGCTGGTTCTCGAACGAACCGGTAAGGCTACCGACGCGGCGATAGTTGCCGGCGCAGCAGCCATTCCACTACTCGTGTCGAGCCTGTTCTCGGGGACATTCGTCGACAAGTTCGGACGCCGTCGAACGTCGATGATTTCCGACGCTCTCTCTGCGATGTCCGTTGCAGCGATTCCGATCATCGCGGCCACCGCGGGCTTGACGATCCCGGTGATCGCGGCGCTGGCCGCACTCGGCGCCGTGTTCGACCCCGCCGGAATGGCGGCGAGGGAGTCCATGCTGCCTGCAGCGACTCGGACCGCCAAGTGGAAGCTCGATCGAACCAACAGTGTGTACGAGGCCAACTTCAACGTCGCGTATCTGATCGGCCCTGGCATCGGCGGTGTCCTCATCGCAACGATCGGAGCGGTGAACACGCTCTGGGTCACGGCGGCAGGTTTTGTGTTCTCGATAGTCGTGGTCGCCTTCATCCGGCTTCCCGGCGCCGGAGTGCCCGAACACGAACACCGTCCGAAATCGATCTGGCACGGCACACTCGACGGTCTTCGGTTCGTCTGGAACAACAAACTGCTGCGCACCCTGGCGCTGATCGACATGGCAGTCGTCGCGCTCTACATGCCTGTGGAGAGTGTCGTGTTCCCGGTGTACTTCACAGAGTTGGATCAACCGGCCCAACTCGGATCGGTGTTGATGGCCTTGGCGATCGGCGGCATCATCGGCTCTCTCGCCTACGCCCCACTGGCGCCGATCATGTCCCGGCGGCTGATCATGATTTTTGCCGTCGCCGTTCTCGGCATAGCGATGCTGGCCATGGCGCTCCTACCTCCGCTGTGGGTGATCCTCGTACTTGCCGGACTGCAGGGCCTCGTCTACGGACCAGTCGGCCCGATCGCCAACTACGCCATGCAGACGCACAGCCCGGAGCACATGCGTGGACGCGTCGTCGGTGTCATGACGTCGACGGCCTACGCCGCAGGCCCGCTCGGCTACCTCGCGGTCGGCCCGCTGCTCGATCAACTCGGAATCGCGTCGACCTTTGTGGCCCTGTCGATTCCGATCATCCTGATCGCCGCAGTATGTGCCTCCCTACCGGTGCTTCGCGAACTCGATCGTCCGCGGCACTCGACCGACGTCAGTTGAACCCCATCACGTCGTTGCCCCAGGCGACGCGCAGTCCGTGATCGGGGTCGCTGACGAGGGTGTCGGCGGAGTCGATCAACAGCGTCGACCGCTTCTCTTCCTCGTACGGCGCCCAGTGCTTCGAGCCGTCGAGGGCCGCCGGCACGGCATGCCTGGCGAAGGCCAACCATCGCCGTTGGATACGGCCGGCCACCTCCATCGCGGCCTTCCGTCCGCCGAGCCAGAACGTGGGGTCGACGTTCAGGGTTCCGAAATTGCCGAATACATAAGGTAATTCGGTCGCGTGGCCCGCGCCGATCCGCGCCGCCTTGAGCATCGGCGTCGCGTGATCGAAGCGGTAGACCCACGTAGGGGAATGCCTGCAGTGCGCGTCGGCGATCCACAGGGTCGGCATGCGAAACGCCGCGTCCCGTGAAAGCGCCAGCGCGCCACTCGGTTTCGCATGGTCAGGGTAAGCCGACATGATCTCGGCAAGTTTGGTCGCCGAGATGTCGGGGTGATCGTCGGCCAGTAATTGGAGCATTGCCTCGACGGACTGCGCACTCACCGGCATCAGCGGAGACTTCATGAACTTGAAGATCGACGCCTCGTCCTTGTTGGAACCGATGATCAGTGGGATTCGGTGCGCGTAACCCTTCTGGAAAGCCGCAACCGGGTAGTGCGGCACCAGATCGCGATCGACAACGGGTGCCATCGCCAAAGTTCCCGGAATCCGGGTCGGAATTTCGTTGACCAAATCATCGCTTGCCTTGACGAGCAGTTCCAGATCTGTGGTCAGCAGATCGCCTGCGTCTTCGGGGTCGATCGAGAGCAGTTCGAGAAACCGCTCCGCCACGGTCTTGGCGCGCTCGGCCCCGTAGACGGAGGTCGCGGGCGGACTCTGGGCAATCGCACGATGGAACAGACCTTCGGCGCTCGGACAGGTCATGGGCGTCGTGATGGATCCTGCGCCGGAGGACTCCCCGAACACGGTCACCGCACTCGGGTCACCACCGAAGGCGTCGATGTTGTCTCGAACCCATTCGAGTGCCGCAATCTGGTCTCGCAGACCACAGTTCGATTCGAAAACAGTATCCGCGGTGGAGAATGCAGACAGGTCCAGGAATCCGAGTGCGCCGACGCGATAGTTGAAGGAGACGAGAACGACGTCGCCGGTTTCAGCCAGATGACGGCCGTCGTAGATCGTTTGGGCGGCGGATCCGAGGCAGTAGGCGCCGCCGTGAATCCACACCATCACCGGTCGCGGCGTGCCGTCGGGTCGCGGGGCCCAGACGTTGATCGACAGGCAGTCCTCGTCGATTTTGAAGGCCCGATCGATCGGAACCGCCGGACTCTGGCCTTGCGGCGCGATCGGCCCGAACTCACGACAGTCGCGCACCCCGTCCCACGGCTGTGCGGGTTGTGGCGCTCGGAACCTCCGCTCACCCACCGGCGCCGCTGCGTAGGGCATGCCCTTCCACGCGAATACACCGCCATCCGGATACCCGCGGGCTTCTCCGCCTCGCGCCCGGATCACCAGAGTTCCGTCCTCGCCGAGATTTGGTCGAACGTCGGTCTCCATGTCTGAATCCCCTCCCGACCCGCGCGTGTGGCAATCAAGACCAAACCTACCAATCTCGGACGGGTGTGCGCCGAGTACGCAACCCCTCGGTGTTAAGGTCGCCTAGTTCTGACACGGGGTGCTCCGCATGGGCGGGGCTGAGAACACACCCGGGAACCTGATCAGGTAATGCTGACGAAGGGATGTCATGGCTACTACGCAGCCTGCATACAATTCTGCCGAAAACTCGGTGGCCACAGCGCCGTCGACGGATCGGTTCACAGATCGACTCTGGGCCGAGACGAAGGCCCTCCGCGAGTCGATCGACTCCCTGGAGTTCCTCCGCCGCCTCGGCGACGGAACATTGCCTCTCGACGCGTTCCGCACGTACATCGAGCAAGACAAGCTTTATCTCGAGGGGTATTCGAAAGCGTTGTCCCTGGTCGCGGCCCATGCCCCGGATCCGCAGTCCGCGGGCTTCTGGTCGAATTCCGCGTCCACGGCAGCGACAGTGGAATCTGCGCTTCACGACGGACTTCTCACCGGTGGAATTCTTCCAGCGGGATCGGGAAGGCTCGAGCATTCGCAGGCCTGCCTGGGATACGTCTCGTATCTGACGGCGACTGCAGCAACTGCGCCTTACCCGGTCTCCGCCGCGGCAGTACTCCCCTGCTTCTGGATCTACGCCGAGGTCGGCCGCGATCTTGCCGCTTCAGCGCGCGAGGTACTCGACGCCGATCCGTCGCATCCGTACGCACAGTGGGTCACGACCTACGACGCACCCGAATTCCACGAGTCGGTGGCGCAGGCCCGCGTACTGGTCGATGCTGCGGCCGAAGCTGCCACCGAGGCAGAGCGTGAGGCGATGAGTGAAGCATTCCGCATCGCCAGCCGCTATGAGCTGATGTTCTGGGATTCCGCACTCCACCAGCAGCCTTGGCCGGCGTCGTGATGTCGTTTGCGGCGCTGCGCCGCACGCTTGCCACGTCTGCCGCGATCGCAGCCGCGTTCACAGTTCTGACCGGATGCGCCTCTGACACCGGCTCTTCCTACGGGACCATTCGGTTCGCACTCGACTGGACACCGAACACGAACCACACCGGTTTGTACGTAGCACTCCAAGAGGGCTACTTCGAGGACGCCGGCCTGGACGTCTCGATCCTGCCGTACAACAACACCTCGCCCGACACCCTGGTCGATGCCGGCAATGCGGAGTTCGGCATCAGCACACAGAGTCAGGCCACGTTCGCCCGTGCAGCCGGCGCCGCTACGACGTCCGTCATCGCGCCACTTCAGCACCGCGCCACCGGCATCGGCGTGAAGGCGGATCGTGCGGACATCACGCGCCCACGTGATCTCGACGGGAAGACGTACGCCGGGTTCGGTGATCCCGGCGAAGTCGAAACGCTGCAGCAGATCATCCGCAACGACGGCGGGACCGGGAACTTCACGACGGTCACGCTCGGAACTTCCGCGTACGAAGCCGTGTACTCGGGCCAGGCAGACTTCACCGTCTCCTACTTTGCTTGGGAAGGCCTCGAAGCGGAGCGAAACGGAACTCCGATGCGGTACTTCCAGTACACCGATTACGGCTTCCCCGATGCATATTCGATCGTGATCAACGGCAACCAGCAGTGGTTGAAGGACCATCCCGACGAGGCACGCAAGTTCGTCAAAGCCGTTCAACGCGGATATCAGACTGCTGCCGACAACCCGGACCAGGCCGCGCAGGATCTCATCGACGCGAACCCCGGAGCATTCACCGACGAAGACCTCGTGCGTGAGAGTCAGCGGATGCTCGCCGCCGACTACATGAAAGACGCCAACGGCGTTGTGGGCGCCCAGAATCTCGAAACCTGGTCGGGCTACTCGGGATTCCTCTTCGAGAACGGATTGCTCGCCGGGCCCGACGGGAAGCCGTTGACCCAGAAGCCGGACTGGTCGGAGTACTTCACCAATGAGTATCTCGACGCGTCCTGACGTGAGCGAACGGTTGGTCTCGACCATGCGGCGGGCGCTTCCCGCGCTCGCCGTGGTGGTGCTCCTCGTGGCGGCGTGGCAGATCTACGTCGAGATCAGTGGGATTCGGCCGCAAGTACTTCCGTCTCCGGGGCGCGTTCTGTCCCAGGGGTGGGACAACCGCGAGATCATCTCCGGCCACGCCTGGTCGACATTGCAGGTCACGTTGGTCGGCTTCACTGTTTCATTGGTGTTGGCCTGGATTCTTGCCGTGGTCGTGGACTTTTCGCCGTGGTTGTCACGCGCGCTGGTACCACTTTTCGTCGTCTCGCAGACGCTGCCGATCATCGCCATCGCGCCGCTGATGATCATCTGGTTCGGCTTCGGGTTGTTGCCGAAGGTGTTGGTGATCGCCCTTGCGACGTTCTTCCCCATGACCATCGGACTCATCGAGGGATTTGCCGCGGCCGACCGGGAAGCGGGCGCTCTCCTGCGCAGTATGGGCAGCACTCGCTGGCAGGAGTTCCGATACGTTCGCCTTCCTTCGGCAATTCCGCGATTCTTCACTGCCCTGCGCATCGGCATCACGTATGCGGTCGTGGGTGCGGTGTTCTCCGAATACGTCGGCGCTACTTCCGGTTTGGGTATCTACATGAGCACCCAGAAGAACTCCTTCCGCACCGACCTGGTGTTGGCGGCCGTACTGGTGACCGCGTTGATCAGCGTCACGCTGTACTTGCTGACGTTCGCCATCGAGCGCATCGTTGCACCATGGGCGATGAACGAAAGGTCGCGGACATGACTGACCCGATGGTCGAGGATGCAATGGTCGAAATCCAGGACCTGACCAAGAGGTTCGACACGGCCGGAGAATCGCGTCTCGTGCTCGATTCGGTGTCCTTTGGCGCCGACGCGGGCGAATTCGTGTCGGTGATCGGGCCGAGCGGCTGCGGCAAGAGCACGATCTTCAACGTCCTGGCCGGGCTCGAATCCCCGACCGCGGGTTCGGTCCGTGTGGGCACGCGCGCAACGGAATCCGAACCAGCCACCGAGGTGCATACCGCGTACATGCCGCAGAAGGATCTTCTGTTCCCTTGGCGTTCGGTATTGGACAACACGGCCCTCGGTTTGGAAGTGCAGGGAGTCGGCAAGAAGGAAGCACGCGAGCGCGCTCGCGAGTTGTTCCCGGCGTTCGGACTGTCCGGATTCGAGGACGCCCGGCCGTCACAACTGTCCGGCGGCATGCGCCAGCGAGCGGCGATGCTGCGCACCGTTGTTCAGGGCAAACCTGTCCTGCTGCTCGACGAGCCGTTCGGCGCACTGGACTCGTTGACCCGCACCGAGATGCAGGCCTGGCTACAAGACGTGTGGCAGCAGTACCGGTGGACCGTGCTGATGATCACCCACGATATTCGTGAAGCGATCTATCTGTCCGATCGCGTGGTCGTTCTGTCGGCGAGGCCGGCAACGGTCAGGTGCGTCGTCGACGTTCCCTTGCCGAGGCCACGCGAACTGGACATGATCACCTCGCCCGAGTTCGCCGACGTCGAGCGTGAGCTGCTTGCCGTACTCCACGACGAGACTCGCAAGTCGCTACAGCCCTAGCGGTTACTGACAATGCGCTGAGAGCGCGCCGATTTCACCTGCCGTTCAAGAGAAAGTGCATCGCAACGGTGCAACTTCGCGTAGGATGTCGCGGCGCGTTCGCCCAAAACGCCTTAATATCAGCAAGATCCGAACGCTCGACACGCAATCCGTCAACGCTGCACAATTCTCTGTACTCTTCGGTAACGTACACTCGGTCGCCTACGAGACCAACGGCCAGAAGGTAACTGGACGGTAAAGCGGAATCGTGGAGGCACAGTCATCGCAACAGATTTGGAAAGGGACAGCGTGAGCACACTGCAGTCAGGTCAGAGCCTCGGAGTCGGCCAGGAACTCAAGTCCGACAACGGCGCATACACCCTCACCTTGCAGGACGACGGCAACCTGGTTCTGTCCGAGGGCGGACAGGCTGTTTGGGCCGCAGGCACCAACGGATCCGGCGCCAACCGCGCCGAGGTGCAGGCTGACGGAAACTTCGTCATCTACAAGGACTCCGACGCCGTGTGGGCATCGCAGACCGCAGGCAACGACGGTGCCTCCCTCTCGGTTCAAGACGATCGCAACGTCGTTCTGTCCGCCGGCGGAAATGCTCTGTGGTCGTCGGACACTGCAATCGCAGCGCCGGCCGCCGAGGCTGCCCCGGAGCCCGCTCCGGCACCCGAGCCCGAGCCTGCCCCCGCCGCTCCGGCAGCGCAGAGCTACACCGTCGAAAGCGGCGACACCCTGTGGGCGATCGCAGAGCGTTTCTACGGTGACGGCAACCAGTACCAGCGCATCGCGGATGCAAACGGCATCCCGAACCCGGATCTCATCAACGCCGGTCAGGTACTGACGATCCCCGCCTGATTCACTGCTTGACCTGGCCCTGGGTGCCGACGTCCGCGTCGGCACCCAGGGCCTTTTGTGTTCTACGCCACACAGATTCGCGTCCCGCCCAGCAGACCCTGATACTCCATTGCGGCATCTTTTCGCCTACAGTACTTCCGTACTGCTCCCGAAGGACAGGTGTGCATGAAAGACAGAACAGTCATGATCGGCGCTGTCGCAGTGGCCGCTCTTTCTCTGACATCAGGCCTCGTTTTCGGCGGAGCAGCCGGCGCATTCGGTGCCGGCGGCCCTGTGGTGAAGCCTCCCACTCTGGTCTCGTCGGTTTCCGTGGAGTCCGTCGCCGGGATCGAACCGGCCGCGTTCTACAGCTCGGTTGCAGTCCCCACGGTTGTCATCCCGCCGACGCCGACCTGGCGAATCGCCGACGAGACGACTGCTCCTCGTAATCAGCCGCTTGTGGTGACCGCGACAAGCACGAGCTCCGCCACCTCGACTACGACGGCCACCAGTACGACAACACCCGTCTCATCCACGACAACTGCGTCGGCTACCGCGACCTCGTCACCGACCGCGACGGCCACAACCACCAAGACCAGCACCACCCCCGTTCTCACGACCGGATCCACGCCGCCCGTCGTCGAGGTCTCGCCCGTTCTCGCCGGATAACCCTCGCTCTTTCGCCCGCACACCGCCTGGCGTGACGGCGGTTACAGGCACACTTCAGTCGCCGCTCTCGAATAACCGATCTACCTGCGACTACCTTCCTCGTCGTCACGGTTCGTGGTCCGCTGCAATCCGGTCGACCGGAAAAGGACAGCAGCATTGTCGGAGCCTCGCGATACCGTATAGGTCTGAGCTTTTGCGGAAGGAGGTGGCTGATGAGCGCAATGGGCTTCGATCTCGATGTCAGTGTCGACCGGGCGTGGGCAGAATTTCAACGTCGCCTCGGCGATCACATTTCCATCATGGTCGACGGCGACGTGCTTGCCGTGGAATCGTCCACCGGCGACTTCGATCCAGCTGACGGCGCAGCGCCATGCGTTCAGTTCCTCGTGTGGGACGAGAACACAGTCCGCTGCGAGGTTCCTTCCAACGACTTCCTTCATCCACGCTATCGACTCGAAGATGCCGACGAACAAAAGTTGATCGCACTCGGCTGGAATCCGCCTTCCGAGAATCTCGAGGATCCGAACAACTCCCCCGCCTTCTGCGTCGACAAGGCACAGAACTGGGCCGATCAGCTCGCAGCGATGACTGTCGCTGCATTCCGTGATGTGTTCGGTGTGCAGCACCCGGCTTTTCTATCCAGCGATCTCACCGGCAACGAGCAGACTCCGGATTTCGATCCGTCGGTCGTCGAGTCGACAGAACTTCCGACCCTCGACCCCACCGCGGCCTACATGCCCAACGACATCGACCATCTCAAGGAGTTGGTCACTCTCGCTTTGCTTCCCATGCTCGGCACTCTTCCCGAGCGAGACAGCGACGGCGACATACCCATTCGTGTCGGTTCGACTGTCATGTTCGTCGGTCCACTTTCCGAGTCCATGGACGTGCAGTTGTTCTCGCCGCTCGTTCAGGACATCAGCAACCGCACCCGTGCAGCCGAGGTCATCGCCGATCTCAACCGCAAGTGGTCGCGCATCAAGTTCGTCTTGATCGACGACCGTCTGTCGGTGTTCCTCGAGGTGGCGGGTTCGCCATTCGTTCCCAAGCAACTCACCGATACGTGCGCCGCCCTGACGTCGTTCCTGCGTACCGTGGACGACGAGTTCGCCGCACGCGTCGGCGGAGACCTCTTCTTCGCGAACAAGAGCGGTGACTCCTCCTCGCTGCAGCCCGATCTGACGGCCGAGGACCTGCCTCCCGAACTCGAGACCCTGCTGCACCTCGATCTGGACGTGGCCGAGGATCTCGACGCGGTAGCCGATGTCTGTGGTCGTGATCGCGATCTGATTCTTCAGCTCCTCCACATCAGCAACGAATGGCAGATTCAGCTGCGTAGTCAGGCTGTGGACGCCCACAGTCGCGGAGACGCCGAAGAGGCTGCGGGATACGAGGATCAGGTCGGCGGGTGGGAACTCATGGTCGACCGTCTGCGAGGGGCTTTGCGACTGGTGGTCCTGCCCAATTCTCGAACCGAGACGCCGGCAAAGCCGCAACCTGAGCAGATGGGCTTGTTTGCCGATCCCTTGCAACAGAGCCTCTTCGACGATCCGTCCTGACAACACGGATCGGCTTTCCCGCTATTCGAAGTGGGATTTGAAGATCTGTCCGTGGACGCCCACGGTTCGATCGACTACCTGCGAGACCGTGAAATCGGCTGCGGCAGAAAGATACGCGTAGGCCGTCGCTCGATCCATACCGCGATCATGCTCGAGGAAGTCGAGTGCGTTGACCACCGCACGTCGCATGGCACCGTTGAGGTCACTGTTCTGCCCATCGACCGAACCGTTGGGGTCGGACAGGCCGATCGGAATCCAGGCCTCCTCGGTCTCGGCGAACGGGTATCCGAAAGCCACCGATGGAGCCTCACCGGAGTTCTTCTTGCACACGCTTAGTCGGAACGTGCCGCGCAGCGAACCTTCCATCGCCGTCAGCGCTGCCTCGCCGTCGCCCATGGCCATGTGGGGGTCACCGACGTAGAAGAGGGCGCCTTCAGCGAATACCGGCAAATAGAAGGTTGATCCGACACCGAGATGCCTGATGTCGATGTTTCCGCCGCCCAGGGTCGGAGGAATGGAGTTCGACGACGGGGATGTCGGGTCTGTATCCGCAGAATAGGCAACTCCCATCATTCCCATGAAGGGCCGCAGGGGAAACCGCACCTTCGACTGTCCGAAAGGCATCACGCCCTGGCCGTCTTCGATCGCCGTGAAAGTGGAAACACCGCCGTACTTCAACGGGTCCTTTGTTGCGCGCCCGTCTGTGGCGACCGGCGGCATGACTTCGTCCAGAGTGATTCCCGCCGGAGCGGTTCCGTCTGCCGTGACGGCGAGAGCGCCCTTGCCGTGTCTGCTCGACACAACGCCGTACGGCACGCGGGGAATGGCTTCGAGAGTCTCGATCTTGAGTACGTCTCCAGGCTGGGCGCCTTCGACGAAGACCGGGCCGGTGACGACGTGCGGTCCGTCCTTGTCGAAGTTTCGTTCGGTTCGGTTGTATTCGGCCGCAACGGCAATCGCATCCTCGAGCACGTCCTTCTCGGAAACGCCTTTGCTACCGAAGTATTCGAGAGGATTGCGCCCTTGATCCTCGAGAATTCCCTCGTGCGAGAGGGCGTCGATCGTGACGGTCTGGCCCGACTTCATCCGCATCACTTCGCGGGTATGGATGTTGGGCACATAACCCCACATGACGTCCGACGGATCCGAACTCAGATAGTGATCGCCACTGACGTTTCCGCTGCCCGGTTGCAAAATCGGAATGCCATCGGCGAACGGCAGTGCAGAGGAGGACGATCCAGCCGGCAACGCGTTCGAGTGCGCGCATCCCGAAGCCACACCGGCAACTCCTACGCCCGCACCGAGGGCAGCGACTGCCCTCATGAATCCGCGTCGGCCAAGACCTTTCGTCAGGTCTTCGGCTGCGTTGCGGGCAAGAGTGTATTCCATCGAGATTCCTCCGGAGTGCGTGACGATGTGCGACTGCGAAGAAAGCTAGACCCGATTTGTTACTCGTTCATTACCATTTCATGGCAAGGAAATACCGCTGACTGAGAATGAATTCAGCGACGGCGAAGCCGCCAGAGCGAGGTCGTCTCTCGTGCCCGGGCAGCGTGAAGCGCATCGGTTCGGTCACTGACCTTTGCGTGCGTCGGTTTGACGTCCATGCGATCGACAACAGTGAGCCCACCGGCCGCAATCAGATCGTGTAGTTCGGATCGCGTTCGGAGACCGAGGTGTTCGGCAATGTCCGAGAGGATCAGCCACGCTTCTCCCCCGTCGTCCAGATGCGCTGCGACACCAGTCAGGAAGCCCTTCAGCATCGCTCCAGCGGGGTCGTAGACGGCGTATTCGATGGGCGAGGTGGCCTTGGCCGGAATCCAGGGAGGATTGCAGACCACCAACGGAGCGGTGCCTTCGGGAAAGAGGTCTGCTTCCACTACGTTCACCTGATCGCCGTAGCCAAGCCGCGACAGGTTGGTGCGCGCGCATTGCAATGCCCGGGGGTCCTGGTCGGTGGCCGTCACTGTCTTGACGCCACGCCGCGCCAGGACGGCAGCAAGAACGCCGGTACCTGTTCCGATATCGAAAGCAGATTCCGTCGAAGGTAGCGAAGCAGACGCGACAAGATCGACATACTCCCCGCGGACGGGTGAGAACACTCCGAAAGCGGGATGCACTCGTGCGTCGAGAGCCTCGATGAAAACACCTTTGCGGTGCCACTCGTGAGCGCCGATCGCGCCGAGGATGTCACGCAACGAGCGAACCGAAGGCTCACCGGTAATCCCGAAGGCTTCGGTCAACGCTACTTGCGCGTCCGGGGCTCGCCGGAGTGGAATCGACAGATCTGCATCCAAGGGAATGAGCAGCATACCGAGGATCTGCGCGCGGCGTCCTTGGGTCTGCCGGTGGAGATGGAAGGCTTTGGCTGGGTCGTCGGACGCTCGGCGCGGCTTGCGGTCGATGCGCGACGCGACGGCCTTCGACAGTTGGCGAGCGTTCTGAAAATCTCCGCGCCACAACAACGCCGTGCCTTCGCATGCCAAGCGATAGGCGTCGTCGGCCTTCATCGTGTCGTCGGCGACGACGATGCGCTTGGGCGCCGGGGCGTTGCTCGTCGAACCCCAACGGGCCGATTGCTCGGCGTCGTTCTCGGTCCACACAGCGAATTGTTCAGTCATGTAAGCCCTTCCGGCGTCCGACGCATAGCGGCCGGTCTACCGGCTGATGTGGTCCAGATCTGCAAAATCTGCTCGTCTGGTGTCCACACTAGTCGGGACCGGCCGCGCTACATGACTGCGAGAGGGATGTCAGCC
>NZ_LVCT01000329.1:0-2014 GCF_001647205.1 Rhodococcus sp. EPR-134 | reverse complement strand
CTCGGTGACCGTGTCGAAGATCTTCTCGACCTTGAGCTTGACCTCTTCGGCCGAGTTGCCCTTCAGCTCGCCGGCGACCTGGATGAGGCCGCCGCCGTTCGCCACGTAGTCAGGGGTCCAGGTGATGCCGCGGTCGCGGAGGATGTTCTCGACCTCGGGGACGGTGAGCTGGTTGTTGGCAGCGCCGCAGACAACCTCGGCCTTGATCGAGCGTGCGGTCGTGTCTGTGAGGGTTGCGCCCATCGCGCAGGGTGCGTAAACGTCGAGATCGGCGTCGATGATGCTGTCGACGATGCTCACCTGCGGGAAGTCAGCCTTGACACGGTCGAGCGCTGCGGCGTTGACGTCGGTCGCGAGAACGGTTGCGCCGTCTGCGAGGAGGAGCTTGATCAGCTCGTAGCCGACCTTGCCTGTGCCCTCGACACCAACAGTCTTGCCTGCGAGCGACGGAGTGCCCCAATGCGACTGTGCCGCGGCGCGCATCGACTGGAATACGCCGAGGGCCGTCATCGGAGCGCTGTCGCCGGAACCGCCGACCGTGGCGTTGCGGCCGACGACGTAGTCGGTGTTACGACCGATGATGTCGAGATCGTTGGAGTTGGTTCCGACGTCACCAGCGGTGATGTAGCGGCCGCCGAGGGTCTGGACGAATTTTGCGTAGGCGCCGAGCAATTCGTCGGTCTTGGCCGTTGCGGGGTCGCCGATGATGACAGCCTTGCCGCCGCCGAGGTCGACGCCGGCAACCGCAGCCTTGTAGGTCATGCCGCGCGAGAGGCGCAAAACGTCTGTGACTGCGGCAGATTCGTCGGAGTACGGGTAGAAGCGCGTTCCGCCGAGCGCGGGGCCGAGCGGCGTGGAGTGGTTGGCGACGATGGCCTTGAGGCCGCTCGCGGGATCCTGGAAGAAGCTCACCTGCTCGTGGGGGTAATCGCGCAGGTAGTCGGCGCGATCGAACACGCCCGCAGTGTCGCCATGGGAAACAACGGAGTTCACGGGCTCGGCGGTGAGAGTCATTGTGGGATAGACCTTTCCGAAGGATTAACGGGGCGCAGTCGAAATATTGGGACGAATTGGCCATTGGGTACTATTGGGGACAAATAACCCAAAGAGAATCCCGCTGAGCAATTCGTGGAACCAATGCTCTGCCTGAGTTACGATTTGGTCAATGCAAATCTCTTGAACTAGTCAATTCGATCATCCAGTGACTCATATCACTGAGGAGAGGTTCACAAAGTGCTCAGCATCGACAAGCTCGACGTCCAGTTGCTCGGTCTGCTCAGCAAGGACTCGAGGATGAGTGTGGCCGAGTTGGCCAACTCGTTGGGCGTCGCCCGCAACACCGTCCAGTCGCGAATGAAGCGCATGGAATCCAACGGACTTCTCACCGGGTTTCGGCCGAATCTCAATCTCCCCGAGGTCGGTATCCCGATTCAGGCATTTGTCGGTCTGGAACTCGAGCAGGGCAAGATCAGTGCAGTCGCTCGGAGTCTGACCGAGTTGCCCGAGGTGATCGAAATTCACGCCACAACCGGTCGCGAGGATTTGCTCGTTCGCGTCGCCACCTCGACGCACGCGGCGCTGCAGAAGTTGGCCGAGCAGATCGTGTCACTTCCAGGCGTCACGCATTCGACCACGACCATCGCTCTGACCAATCCCCTTCCGTATCGAATTCAGCCTCTTCTCGAGCACCTCACCAATGACGCCGGATGGGGTCGTTCGACCGCCTTCCCCCGTCAGCAGGACTAGGACGGGTGGTCGCGTCGATGCTTCCAAGTGCGCTAGTTTCATGGTTATGAGTGAGATCCAGGGACAGCGCATCGCGTTCATTCAGGCGACGTGGCATCGCAACATCGTCGACCGTGCACGCGACGGATTCACCGACGCGATCGTCGAGCTCGGCTACCCCAAGAACACGGTTGATTTCTTCGAGGTACCGGGAGCTTTCGAGATCCCGCTGCACGCCCGGCGGTTGGCCAAGAGCGGCCGCTACCAGGCGATCGTTGCCGCAGGTCTG
>NZ_LVCT01000328.1:0-5086 GCF_001647205.1 Rhodococcus sp. EPR-134 | reverse complement strand
CGGTGGTCTTGACGCCGCATCACTTCCACGAGCACGCCGAGCACGTCGACTACTTCAGCACGCATTTCGTGAAGAAGGGCGCCGAGGCTGCTCGCGCGGTCGACGCCACCGTCAAGTCGTTGAAGGCCCTGCCCACCAGCTAGTCGTTACCCAAGTCTCGCTGAGTCGAATGCCATCGACTCAGCGAGATTTTTTGTGTCTATCGAGGGGTCTCGACGCTTGCCAGTGCGGAGACATTCGAGTCGTCGACTTCGCCGTAGCGGTCGACGCATTGCTGGAAGAAGTCCCGCATCTCGGTGACCACCTGGATGTGGCTGTTCAATGACTTCTCCAACGAATCTTCACCATCCTTAGCTTTCTTGGAGAACTTCTCGGCCAGGTTGATTCCAGATTGGAGCGTTCCCATTCCAGAAACATTCGCAATCACGAACAGATTTCTGCGCATCTGATCGAGTTCGCCAAGAAACCCTTCGCATGCCGCAACCACATCACGTGCGATGTCTGGCTCAACTTCCAGTCGCGAGTCGTCAGACCCATTGCTTCGATCAGACCCACTCACCGAGACCTCATTTCGGTAGCGTCGGTTCAAGATTGACCGACAGACGCTGCACAACAACACAACTGGACTCTTGCCGAGCCTCAGACAGCTTTCGTTCTACGTTGAACCAGATTGAGCCGTGTTCGACCGAGAAAGCAAGGTAGCAACCATTGTTGTCCTCGTCGTCGACGCGCTGATACTCGATACCACGCCGCCCACCGACAGTGAGTTCCTCGAACCCTCGGAAATCAGGATTCCGTCGAACATCGTCGACGGTGTACGACGATGAATACACGGTCAAGAAATACCAGGACCCGCTCCACCCACAGATCTTCCATCCTGGCTGCTCCACGCCCGCCGCACCAGCTTCCTCGGTAGCCGGATCAAGCCCCACTTCTTCCAACACCGAGTCCGGAATGTCCTTGCACGGATCGAACAATCCCTCTTGGCCGGATGCAGGCTCAGCCGCCCCCTCCACGACTGAGCTGCATCCTGCCGCAGCCCACACCAACACCCCAGCCATGAGCAGTCGCCCAACCCCCACCGACCCCCGCATGACACCCCCTGTTGATGTGGACCCACTGTATTGGATGCACCGGAGGCTCGATCGGTTCCCGCAATCACGAAATTCCCAGTTCAGGTTCGCCGGTTCACTCAGAGCGCATCTTCAGCGATTGACGCTCAGCTCAGCAGTCGCATACTGGAGAGGTTGACTACGACTTCGGGAAGGCACCGAGTGAGCGCACCGAAAGCCCCGGCCAAACCAGCGATCCTCAGCGTCGACGACGATCCTGGTGTTTCGCGTGCCGTCGTTCGAGACCTTCGCAAACGGTACGGAGAGAAGTACCGAATCATTCGTGCGGAGTCCGGCGACCAGGCTCTCGAAACCTTGCGTGAAATGAAACTTCGCGGCGATGCAGTCGCTGTGATCGTCGCCGATTACCGCATGCCCGGTTTGAGTGGAATCGAGTTCCTCGAACAGGCAATGGACCTGTATCCCGTAGCTCGTCGCGTTCTCCTCACCGCGTACGCCGACACCGATGCTGCGATCGACGCCATCAACGTCGTCGACCTCGACCACTACCTCCTCAAGCCTTGGGATCCGCCGGAAGAGAAGCTGTACCCCGTCATCGATGCGCTGCTCGATGCCTGGGCAAGTTCGAGTCATCACCCCGCCGAGGAAACCAAGGTGATCGGCCATCGTTGGTCCGAGCGATCATCCGACGTCCGAGAGTTCTTGGCACGCAACCAACTTGCCTATCGCTGGTACATGTCAGACGAGCCGGAAGGCCAACGACTGCTCTCGGCTGCCGGTACCGACGAACTGCGGCTTCCCGTCGTCATCGCATCCAATGGGGATGTCCTTGTCGAGCCCACTGACGCCGAACTCGCCGACAAACTCGGGTTGAGTACCACCCTCTCCGAAGACTTTTACGATCTCGTTGTCATCGGCGGCGGCCCTGCGGGTCTGGGCGCTGCTCTGTACGGCGCTTCGGAGGGACTTCGGACGGTCCTCATCGAACGGCGGGCGACTGGCGGTCAGGCCGGCCAGAGTTCACGAATCGAGAACTACCTCGGCTTCCCCGACGGAGTGTCCGGCGCACAGTTGGCCGATCGGGCGAGGCGCCAGGCAACCAAGTTCGGCGCCGAGGTCATCACCGCGCGAGACGTCACCGGTTTGGAAATCAACGGCTCGGCCCGCACAGTGCGTTTCGACGACGGTTCGTCGGTCGACGCCCATTCGGTCATCTTGGCGACCGGTGTTTCCTATCGCCAGCTTTCGGCGCCGGGACTCGATACATACACCGGCCGAGGGGTCTACTACGGATCGGCCGTCACCGAAGCCGCTCGGTGCAGCGAGCAGGATGTGTACATAGTCGGCGGCGCCAATTCGGCAGGGCAAGCTGCGGTCTATCTCTCCCGCGGAGCTAGGTCCGTCACCATTCTCATTCGCGGCAACTCGCTCGAAGCCTCGATGTCCTACTACCTGATTCAGCAGATCGAAAAGAATCCGAAGATCACCGTGCGCACGTGCACGGAGGTAGTCGGCGCTGAGGGTGACGATCACCTCGAACGAATCACACTGCGTAACAGAGCCACCGGAGAAGAAGACACTGTCGATGCTCAGTGGTTGTTCATCTTCATCGGTGCCGCTCCCCTGACCGACTGGCTCGGAGACGTGGTGGTCCGCGACGGAAATGGCTTCGTTCTTGCCGGCCCGGACCTTCCGTCCGAAGGCGTCACACCGGACGGGTGGCCGCTCGACCGCGCACCACATCATCTCGAAACCAGTGTCCCCGGAGTGTTTGTCGCCGGGGACGTACACGCCGAATCGGCCAAACGCGTCGCGTCGGCCGTCGGAGAGGGCGCGATGGCCGTGATGTTCGTCCACCGCTATCTCGCTCAACAATAGGGAGATTCGATGTCCATTCCTGAATGCAGCCCAGACTTGCTCCGCACCCTGTTCCTGTTCGAGAAGCTCACCGACGATCAGCTCGAATCACTCTGCCAGGCAGGCCATATCACCGAAATCGATCGAGGTCAGGTCTACCTCGAAGGTGAGCCTGCCACCTGCTTCTACGTCCTCATCGAGGGCGAGGTGGTGCTGTCCAAGCTGTCGGGCGGCGAAGACATCGAGATCAACAGGACCACCCAGCGCGGCGTCTACTCGGGAGGATGGACGGCGTATCTCGGCGATCGGGTACCGCAGGTGTACGCCGGTTCGATGCGGGTGACGACGCCCTCGACGTTTTTCGTCCTGGACGCCGACAAATTCGGCAATGCGATGCGCGAGTGGTTTCCGATGGCGGTTCATCTACTCGAAGGTGTTTTCTTCGGCAAGAAGAACACCCAGCAGATCATCGACCAACGAGAACGGCTATTGGCGCTTGGATCACTGTCGGCGGGATTGACTCACGAGCTCAACAACCCTGCAGCTGCGGCGGTTCGAGCGACGGCGTCGTTGCGTGAGCGTGTCGCAGGCATGCGCCACAAACTGGGAATGGTTGCATCGGGCACCTACGACCGCGATGCCCTCGTCACTCTCATGCGACTTCAAGAGGAAGTTGCAGAGGTTGTCGCCAAGGCGCCGACGCTCACTCCCCTCGAAGCCTCCGATCGGGAGGATTCGTTGGGTGAATGGTTCGAGGATCATTCGATTCGAGAAGGTTGGGACCTGGCTCCGACCTTCGTGCAGGCTGGACTCGACACCGCTTGGCTCGAGAACGTTGCTGCAGCCGTTGACGAGTCCGTACTCGAAGGCGCAATTCGCTGGCTGAATTACACCATCGAATCCGAACTCCTGATGAACGAGATCGCCGACTCCACAACGAGGATCTCGACGCTCGTCGGTGCGGCCAAACAGTATTCACAGATGGATCGCGCTCCCTTCCAGACCATCGATGTCCACGAATTGCTCGACAGCACGTTGATCATGTTGGGGCAAAAGATCGTAAGCGGAATCGAAGTCGTCAAGGAGTACGACCTTGCGTTGCCTCCGATCGACGCCTACGCCGCCGAACTCAATCAGGTGTGGACCAACCTGATCGACAATGCGGTGTCTGCCATGGACGGATCGGGAACACTCACCGTTCGGACAAGCCGCGATGGCGACCGCGTGTGCATCGAGATCTGCGACACCGGCGCCGGGATTCCCGATGACGTCATCGACAGGATCTTCGAACCCTTCTTCACGACTAAGCCTGTTGGTGAGGGAACCGGTCTCGGCCTTGATATTTCGTGGCGAATTGTGGTCGGCAAGCATCGTGGTGAGCTTCGGGTCACGTCTGAGCCCGGTAACACCCGGTTCAGAGTTTTGCTGCCCATCGCGGGCCCACCGCGGGATACGCGCGACGACTAGTCGCCCTTGCACGGCCGGTAGGCAAAGCGCACGATGAAATGACCGACTTCAGTCAGCGAGAGGGTGGACCATGACCGACGGACTTTCAGCGGGGATCGATCCGAGCGTGCCGCCCAGTGGCGCGGGATGCGTTGAATGCGATGCGAGCGGCGGTTGGTGGGTGCACCTGCGTCGATGCGCGCAATGCGGTCACGTGGGGTGTTGCGACTCCTCACCGTCACAGCACGCGAGCAAGCATGCGGCCTCGACGAAGCATCCGTTCATGCAGAGCTACGAACCCGGTGAGGATTGGTTCTGGAGCTTCGAAACCAACGAGGCATACGATGGACCAGAATTGGCCGCGCCCACTTCACATCCCGTAGATCAGCCGACGCCGGGGCCTAAGGGTCGTGTCCCAGCCGATTGGCAGCAACACATCCACTGACTCAGTTCGGTTGGTCGATCGACCTCAAAGTCGAGACGTTCGACGACTCCTGCTCGAATGCGTTGTCGATGCAGGCTTGAAACTGAGCCTGCATTGCCACCACGACCGCGATATGACTCGCCAACACATCGACGAGCGCATCCGGGCCGCCAACCGCCTTTTCCTCGAACTTAACCTGCAGTGCCCGGGCGGATCCGAGAGTGCCGAAGCCTCCCACTTGCCCGAGATAGTTCGCATCGTCCGACAGTGACCTGAACAGCGAAAT
>NZ_LVCT01000327.1:0-6050 GCF_001647205.1 Rhodococcus sp. EPR-134 | reverse complement strand
TTCCGATCGTTATTCGGGAAGCAGCGGTAACACGGTCAGACCGACCCGCTCAACCAGTTCACACGGAGTTTCGGGGCGCTGGTCACCGACTTTCGCACCCACTCGAATCATCGCCGTGGACTGAGCAGTCGCGAAGGCGATATTGCACGCGGTGTCCGCCTTGTCATTGTGTTCCTGGAACATCAGGACCTGTCGGCCGGCGAGTTGAATTCGATGTAGATCGCGCATCACCGGATTTGCTTCGACGTCCGCAAGCGAGTGTGTTGTGGAAGTCAGACGGAGGAAGAACCAAGATCCTTCCCACTTGCATATATTGAACCCATCGATATGGGTGTTGACTATGTCAACCTCTTTTGTTGCCGGGTCAACTCCGACTCTCTCCAATTCCTCATTGCTGAGAACCTCACACGGATCAAACATCCCAATCACATCGACAGGGAAAGCCTCGCCCTCGACGGTCGAGGAACAACCCCCAACCAACAGCGCGGCCGCGACCAGGACCACTGCAACCCTCACTCCCACAGCACTCCCCCTCGTTCGCGACCCGCTCACAGTATTGGACGCTCCCCAGCACCGATCGGTTCCACGACATTGCATTCCGTTGCAACCCTTCACCCGGGCCGATAATCGGCCTAGCGTCGATCTACCAGGGGATTCACAACGAAGTGAGGTGCGGATCAATGAAGGCAGCACGGTTCCACGGGCAGAAAGACATCCGGATCGAAGAGATCCCTGAGCCCGAATTGCGGCCAGGAACAGTCAAGCTGAAGGTCGCATGGTGCGGAATCTGCGGCACCGATCTCCACGAGTACCTCGAGGGACCGATCTTCATCTCCGCACCCGGACACCCGCATCCTCTCTCACACGAGAATGCGCCGGTCACGATGGGCCACGAGTTCTCCGGCACCGTCGAAGAGGTCGGCGAAGGTGTCACGGACGTCGAGGTCGGTGAAAATGTTGTCGTCGAGCCGTACTTCGTCTGCAACGAGTGCGCCCCGTGCAAGGCGGGCAACTACCACCTGTGTACGAAGATGGGGTTCATCGGCTTGGCCGGCGGCGGTGGCGGACTCAGCGAGAAGGTCGTCGTCGACCGTCGCTGGATCCACAAGATCGGCAACATCCCGCTCGACGAGGCAGCTCTCATCGAACCGTTGAGCGTCGCCCATCACGCCGTCGTACGCAGTGGAGCCGAAAGCGGCAACGTCGCCATCGTGGGCGGAGCCGGACCGATCGGACTCCTCGTTGCGGCAGTCCTCAAGGGTCTGGGTGTCACGACGATCGTCACCGAACTCAGCGAGGCCCGCAAAGCCAAGGCCCTCTCCAGTGGAGTCGCCGACTACGTCATCGATCCCACCACCGAAGACGTCAAAGCGCGCGTCCTCGAACTCAGCGGAGGCATCGGCGCAGACATCGGTTTCGAGTGCGCAGGCGTCAACGCAGTACTCGACACCATGCTCGACACGGTCAGGCCTGCTGGAGTTGTTGTCAACGTGTCGATTTGGGGCAAGCCCGCGACCATTGACATGCAGAAGCTGGTCCTCAAGGAAATCGACCTACGCGGAACCATCGCGTACGTACGCGACCATGAAGCGGTCATCAAGATGGTCCAGGACGGTGTCGTCGATCTGGCGCCATTCATCACCGGTCGTATTCAGCTCGAAGAATTGATCTCCGAAGGATTCACCACTCTGATCGAGCACAACGACACTGCAGTCAAGATTCTCGTCAGGTCGTAACCGGACGGGGCACCTCCGGGCCCACCGCAGTCAGGGACCCAGGTGCCCGCCCTTTGCCCCATCCGATCTTCTCTCGGTAGCGGCCGATGTGATCGTCCTCGATCACATCGGCCGTTTCCAACGGCGTGGATTGCGGATGCACATACAGCGCATCCGTCGGGCAATATGCCTCACACATGAAGCAGGTCTGGCAATCCGATTGGCGCGCAATCACCGGGACGCCCGACGGCGTCCGATCGAAAACATCTGTAGGACAAACGTCTACGCACTTGTCGCAGCCGATGCAGTCAGGCGCGGACACCAGCTCGATCATGACGCCACCAGTGCAGACCCGACAGATTCAGAAGTCCGGGTCCACACCGAATCCAAACCGCCGGTGAGGACGTGATGGTGCTGCGTCACATCGAGTTCGGGATAATCGTCTCGCTTGCTCATTCCCCGAGTCTCGGTCCGCGCCATCGTCGAGTGGTACATCCAGCGACCGACGGCCGTGATCGCGGCAGCCTGCCGCGCCGCCATCCGACCTGCTGGATCCGCGCCCAGATCCGCACTCACTGCACCCCACAGCGATTCGAGCTCACCGAGCGCTGCGGATACTCGATCACCGCTGCGGAGGTAGTTCTTGTCGAAGGGAATCAGCTGCGCCTGAGCAGCTTTCACCACATCGTCGGCAGCAAACCCGGTTCGTACCGGATTACGCAATCCGACGGTTCCGGCTCCGCGAAGACCACTGGTAGACCCACGTCCGACCGACAGCGCATAGCGCGCAGCACCGGTTCCCGCCCACGAACCAGAAGACATCGCCCACGCGGCGTTGTGACTTCCCCCGCCGGTAAACCCTCCGCAGATTCGCTCGCGGGTCGCAGCGTCCCCGGCGGCAAACAGTCCTGGAACGGATGACGCGCAATCGTCGTCGACGACGTTGATTCCCCCAGTGCCGCGCACCGTGCCTTCAGCGAGCATGCCGACCTCGAATTTGTCGGTGAAGGGATCGATTCCGCGGCGATCGAATTGCAAGAAGAAGTTGGGTTGCCCCAGCCTCATTCGACGCTGCACCTCAGCGTCGGCCCGATCGATCTGCGCGAACACGGGCTCGTTCCGCAACGTGCTGGCGATGACGGACCTCCCCTTCGCCGAACCGGCCCCTTCGAGCACTCTTCCGTCTGCGTGGAAGAACGTCGCGTACGCGTAGTAAGCCGTCTTGGTGATCGTCGATCCGGCCGCTGCGATTCCGTACGCGTTCGAGAACTCCATCCCAGAGAACTCCGCTCCGACTTCCGCTGCCATCAATGCACCGTCACCGGTATCGACGTTGGTACCCAACGCACCGGACAGAAACGCACAACCTCCGCTGGCGACCACTACCGCGCCTGCCGAGACTCGGTAATCCTGATGTTCGTGACGCTGGTATCCGGCGACTCCGCGAACTCGCCCGGCGTCGTCCACCAACAACTCCAGCGCCGGCGAATGATCGAGGATCCGCACACCGGTTCGACGAATCCAGGTGCGCATCCGTCGCATGTACTCAGGTCCCTGCAAGCCGGTACGGATCTGCTTGCCCGTGCTGGTGTCGACGGGGAACGGATATCTGCCCTCCACCGCGAGGAGATCCATGTTGGAGTAGGTCTGCTCGAGGACGCGGTCCATCCAATGGTGGTCGGCAAGATATCCGCCGAGCGCCTCACGTCCGGCCTTCGCCCGCTCACGGGCAGTCGTATCCGGTTCGACGTACCAAACACCTGTTCCGGAGGGGGCCGTTGCGCCGCTCGTTCCGCAGTAGCCCTTGTCGACCAGGACGACGTCTGCACCGGCCTTGGCCGCGCGCAACGCTGCCCATGCGCCGGCGGGGCCACCACCGATCACCAATACATCGGTGAAGAGTTCGAGGACGTCCGTCACTGGCCAGCTCCTGTCAGAGGTCTACGCAACACTTCTGTTGCCGCAATATTCCTCGAACGAACTCCGCAGCGCCACAGTCAGAATCACTGTGAACTCAACCGGTCACTGCCGCATCGACAGAGCGCTACGACGCTTCCCGCTCCTCGTCGGTGCACAACGCGGAATACTTGGCGAAGGCTTCCTGCAAGGTCAGCGATTTTCGTCGCTCGGTGATGTCGCGGGGCTTTCCCTGCGCGACACATCGACGCGCATGTTCGATCACAGCTTCACGTATGACGCTGGAAATGTCCGCGCCCGTGAGCTCTTGGAGGGTCTCTAGGGCCCTCAGTTCCTCTACGTCGAATCTCACCGTTACCGATCGTCTAGCCACGCTCAGGATGTTACTTGCGGGTACACCAAATTTGGTGAGTTACATATGCGTCGAGTCGAATATCTTTGGGCGCCAAAACCTTCGAATTCCGATCTACGTGGGTAAATAGTTTTCCACTCACGGCACTCATGTAATGCAACGCACACGGCGCTAGCCAGCGTGCCGACGGACACTGTCGCTGTCTATGCTTGCGAAACACTGCCTTCGATCGGAGATATACCGCGTGAGCATCGACCACATCGTTTCCGCAGTCGACGGCGACGCTGCCGAGCGAATCAAGACAGCTCTGGCCGAGAGAGCCGCAACCTCGACGGACACGACCACGCTGGTGTTCGACGGCGTGAGCATCAAGATTCCGCCATCGGTCGGCGACGCCGTCGTGCAGCTCCTGACCTACCTCGCTGCCGGCGACAGCGTCGCCCTCGGGCCCGTCGCAGAACTCCTCACCACCTCGCAGGCAGCAGAGATCCTCGGCGTTTCGGACACATATGTACGTAAGCTCGCCGACGCCGGGAAACTCCCGATCGAACTACGCGGCACCCACCGCAGGTTCCGCCTCGATGACGTGTTGGCTTACCGCGAGCAGTTCCCAAAACGCGCCTAGCTCTTCGCGTACATTCCTTCGATCTCCTTCGAGAACCGATCGACGACGACATTGCGCTTGATCTTGAGCGTCGCTGTCATCTCACCGTCTTCCTCGGTCAGATCGCGATCGAGAATGACGAACTTCTTGATCGACTCCGCATGCGAGACAGCAGCATTGGCGTCGTCGACGGCCTTCTGCAGCTCCGCTCGAAGGTCCTTGTCGTCACGTAGTTCGGCGACGGTGGCGCCGGAAGGCTTGCCGTTCTCCGACTTCCACTTCTCGAACACCTCGGGGTCGACGGTCAACAGCGCCGTGATGTAGGTCTTCCCGTCGCCGACGACAACTGCCTGCGAGACGATGGAATGCGAACGGATACGGTCTTCCATCGGGCCCGGCGAGACGTTCTTGCCGCCCGCCGTCACCAGAAGATCCTTCTTGCGTCCGGTGATGGAAAGGTAACCGTCGCTGTCGAGTTCCCCGAGATCACCGGTGCGCATCCAGCCGTTGACGAACGTCTCTTCGGTGGCCTTGTCGTTCTTCCAGTAGCCCTTGAAAACAACCCCGCCGTTGAGTTCGATCTCGCCGTCCTCGGCGATGCGAACCCCGTTGCCGCCCATCGGCTGTCCGACGGTTCCGATCTTCTGAGCACCCGGGACGTTGACACAGTGCGCCGCAGTGGTTTCGGTGAGACCGTAACCCTCGTAGATCGGAACTCCGAGCCCACGGAAGAAGTGCCCCAGCTCAGGAGTGAGGGCGCCGCCGCCGGAGATCGCGAACCAGCACTCGCCGCCGAGAGCCTCACGAAGTTTCGAGTACACGAGCTTGTCTGCCACTGCGTGCTTCGCCTTCAAGATCAGCGAGGGACCGCCCTTGTCGAGAGCTTGGCTGTACTCCTTGGCGGTGGCTTCTGCGAAGGCGAAGATCGCGCCGGGTACCTTTCCACCGGACTCCGCCTTGCGTGCTGCGCCGTCGCGAACTTTTTCGAAGACACGCGGAACACCGAGGATGGTGTTGGGCTTGTAGCGCTCGAATTGAGTTGTAATGGTGGCGAAGTCGGACCAGTGTGCCTGCGAAGCGCCAGCTTCGAACGTCGCGAGGGACACCGCGCGAGCCAGCACGTGAGCCAGCGGCAGGAAGGTCAGGACTCGGTTTCCCGGAACCGCCACCTTGCCGATCGATGCCGTGAGAATCCCGCGCACCTCGGACAGGAAGTTGCGGTGCGTGAGGATGCATCCCTTGGGACGGCCTGTCGTGCCGGAGGTGTAGACGAGTGACGCAAGATCGTCGGCCTTGATGCCCGCGAGTCGCTTCTTCAGCTCGGTGTCGTCAACGTCGGCACCCTGTGCGGTCAGCTTTTCGACTGCTCCGTCGTCGATCTGCATGACGGCCTTGAGAGAGCTTGGCGCGTCCTGGAACAGCTGCTCGTGCGCGCCGGTTTCGACGATCGCGATGACGGCCT
>NZ_LVCT01000326.1:0-1555 GCF_001647205.1 Rhodococcus sp. EPR-134 | reverse complement strand
GAGCGTCCACTCGTATCGGGTCGCGGAGAGGAGTGCGACGCGGTCGCCTGCCTGCACGCCAGCGGCGATGAGACCGTTTGCGACGCCGGTGACCTGCTCGGCGAACTCTTTAGCCGTTACATCTACCCAACCCTCTCCCTTGGGGCGGGAGAACACCGTCAGTTCGGGCGTGCGCTCGGCGTGAGTGAAGACGGTGTGCACCACAGACTCATTGTCGGAGATGGTGAACTGGGCTTTGGCGCTGTACTCACTCACAGGGTGTCATCTCCGTTGGTCTGCGATTCGATGCTGATTCTGAAGCGGTGGAGTGCGCGGGCGAAGTCTGCGACCTCGGACTCGGTCCAATCGTGCAGCCTGCCGGCGACTTGGTCGAGCCGACGCGCGTCGGCGGCGTCGAGGTATTTGCGGCCAGCCTCCGTGAGGTGCAGCGGATTGCCCTGACGAACGGATCCCGGATCGGCATATACCCAGCCTGCCTCGATGCACCCGCGCACTTGACGCGAGATGGTCGAGCGGTTGACGCCGAAGACTTCGGAGATCTCCGTGGCCTTGCATCCGTCATTGCGGCCGATGAAGGAGAGGAACGAATGCTGGGCGATCGACGGGTGGTCATCGGAATGCCGATCCCCCGTCATCAACTGCCGCGTCAGGTGCACCAGCTCGTCATGAACGGCTGGTGGACCGGTGAGCGCCATTGCTCCGTCGTGTTGCACTGGGCAACTATAACGCTGCCCCCAGTCCCGATTGCAATATGACCGCCGCCACCGAAAAGAAGTCCGTCGGTGGCGGCGTGAAAGTTAGACCAGATCTTCACCCTTGCGGCGGGCAATTGCCCAATCCTTGAAGAACCCCTTGCTGATGACTCCCAAGACAACCAGCACCAACGCCGGCCAGATCAGAACGTAAATGGTCAGTAGAGCTGTACTCATCCGTATCCCTTCCACTTGTCTCGACGGTTACTTTCCGGACGCTCCCACGGCAGGAAGCTCGTCATCGTCGAAGTCTCCCGTCCGCTGTTTGATGAGTTCGAAATCGAATGTCTCACGCTGATTGACGGACATCGCAAAGCACACGACGGTACTGACGGCATAGGCCACCAAAGATCCGCTGAGCGTTGGGTAGTCGTGGAGGAAGCCGATTGCGAACGGCGCGGACAGCACGATCGCCAGGCCACCGACGATCTGCGCAACCTTCAGGCCGAAGAATCCAAATGCCATGAGCCCCAGCACCACTCCGATACCGACAACGGCAACGATGTCGGAGAAGATCCCGAACATCCCATCCATCGGCACCCAACTGAATCGGACGGGCAAGAAGGCTGCAAGCGCCACCAGCACCGACACAGTGAAGGCCTTGTTGGTGACCTTTCCCCAATAGAAGCTCGCGATAACCGGGAACACCAGCGCGCCCCACAGCGCGCCGACGAACACCAACAGATCAAGAATGCTCAGTTGCAGACTTGCCAAGGAGATAGCCGCCGCCGTGGCAACTATCATCGTTACTCGGCCGATGAGCAGCATCCGTCGAGGGTTCGCATTGGCCTTGCCTGCGACGG
>NZ_LVCT01000325.1:0-3215 GCF_001647205.1 Rhodococcus sp. EPR-134 | reverse complement strand
AAGACGGCCAGCAAAATTCCGGGCAGGTACGACGCGGCCATCTGCGGAATCAGGTTGTTGACGTCACCATCCATCGGCTCGATTCCGAGGTACAGAGCGAGAACACCCAGCATTCCGACACCAATGACCGTTGCGCCGTATCCGACGGTTGCGGTGATGAAGGTGGGCTTGATCAGGTCTTCGCGGACCGCGAACAGACGTTGGGCAATGGTCTGGTTGCCGATTGCGTAGGCAAGAACTGCCGCGATGTACGGCGCGCCCTGCTCGAAGAAGGCAACGCTCGAGAAGAAGTTGCCCTGCTCAGCAGTAAGGTTGCCTGCCCCGGATTCGAAGGCTGCCGGGAACCCTGCCGCAAAGAAGATGAACGGCACCAAAACCGCTACCGCACCGAGCATTCCGATCAGCTGAACGAAGTCGGTCAACACCGAAGCGCGGAAGCCCGACCACAACGTGTACAGCAAAACGCCCAGCGCAACGATGAACACACCCTGGATGAAGTTGAACGGCGAAAGCAACGCGATCAGCAGACCACCAGCGAGGAAGTTCGACATCAAACTGATGAGACTGCCGACGATATTGGAGCCCGCGAGCATCAGCTGACTCGAGCGTCCGTGCCGCGCGTACATGACCTCAGCCAGGGTGTGGGCTTTCGGCGCTACTTTGCGAATTCGCTGGCCGAACGGATAAATGAAGAGAATCATCAACGCGCCCCACAAACCGTAGTGAATGGGGCCGGAGATTCCGTAGGTGTAGCCAGAAGTGGCAGATGCGTACATCGACGACGCCCAAATCCAGGTGGCCGTCATGCTCGCGGCCGAAACACCAAATCCTAATTTGTTTCCGGCGGTCATATAACCGTCGGCATTTTCCTGTTTCTTACCAATACGAAGAGAAATCAGAAATGTTCCACCATAAAAAGCAACAAGCAGTGAAACAATTACCAAGGTACTGAACTGGACCATGTCGGACCCCGTCACATGCCACATCCTTCGCACATAATCGGCAGAGCAAAGCACAAAACCCCTGTTCAGGATCTTTGCGCTTCGTTTCTGCACGCCCTAGGAGCGACCGCCATACCAACACCGGTCACATATTCAATTGACTAGCAACACGCACTTCGTCTTTTCGGAAACCCAACCTCCACAAAATAAATCTTCTGCGCAAGCTTTTGGCTCGACCACGCAATTCAACAACTGAGAATCGACCATAGCATGATGGCAATTTCGAACAAAAACTCCGATATTTTTCCACCCGAGAATATTCATGTTTCCGCCGCAGAAAAATCGTGCGCTTCCAGCGCATATAACAACTCCGCATCGATTGAAATCGATGCTCGATTCGATCGCGTACCTACATCGACAGGACCATCCTGGCAAACCGTCGGCCCCACTCGGGATCGGCGGAAACATGCTGGTCCAGCGGATTGGAGACAATCGCCCCGATCATTCGCAGGTACACGAGAGTGTCTCGCACCATCCACGTCCAATCGTCGTCCCCGAGTCGTGTTCCGTCTGTTGTCGACCAACCCAATGCCGTGAGGCCTTCGATCATCACTTCACTACGTTCGGACTCCGACAAGCCGGCAGCCAACGTAAGGAACAGAATTCGGCCGGCTTCCTGCGCCAACTCACCCTTTCCCAACGGCATGGCCGTCACGATGTGACGCCACAGCTCGCCTTCATATGCAAGCACTGACGCGCCGAGTCGAGTCAGAATCAATGTGCCTCGGCGTTTCCGGACAAATCTCAGTGTCTTTGCGGCTTCAACGAGTACTGCTAATTGCGAGTCACTCCCTGCCGTGACACCGATCCAGTCAGTGCCCCAATCGAGTTCGTCTCGGGCGGCCGCAACATGGTCCGAAGGAAGTGACCCGGATGCCGTCAAAACAATCCCACCACCTCGCGCGGAGTTCAGCAGCCACAGCAGTTGGCGGGTTGCGCCCTCACGCATCACCTCGAAGTAGTTGTCATATCCGCCACGAAGCTCCGCTTCGGCAACTGCGGCAAACAGTTTCGGCGCGGAATGAACCGACAAGCTGCGCAAGAACTTCTCGAACAGCGAGCTTCCCACAGGCGGTGACTTATGCAATGCCACTGCAATGGTGACCGCTGCATTGGACTCTGCGGGAACAAAACGTTCGGGATCGAACAGTCCATTACTCGCCTGCCCGTTCAAGAACTCGCGATACCCGATCGGACCGCCAGAATCCTCCGGCGGGCACGCCCTCGCACCGTCAAGACAAGATGGCTCAGAAATCGGCTGGTCTTCGACAATCTGCTCGAGAACCAACGTGTGACTCCACCTTGCGCGGGCGTTGTACTCATAACGGACGTACTCCCCTACCGCGGTAACTGCCTCGTCGATCCGGACTTCGTCCTCACCAAACTCGTCTTCCTGGTATCCGTCGCGCTCGATCACCTCTGGCGCGATATACCGATCTGGGCCATTGTCCGTTGAATGATGGACACTCACCCACTGATGAGCGTGTTGATCTCCCCACCCCATCACCGCCTGCACAATCGAATGAAGTTGGTCCAGTTCGATATTCGACGGAACCGAAAACCGTCTCCAAATAGGCGGCGTGATGCAATCGAGTTCGATCCGCATGACAAAGTTCGCCACCTCCGGCCGTCGACGCTGATTCCGCATCTGCCTCGGCGTAAGGACCTTCATCTGGCTTTGCGCCGCTCGATATGCAGCTACCAAATGCAGATGTGAAGCTCGCCGAACTCGCTGACCCGTCATGTATGGAGGCTAGATCTACCTACCGACAGCCGAGATACTCACTGCCACAAGGCTGCCCGATTTGCCGGGGCTCGCATCACGTCGCTGGTCGGCTGTTAAGTCCTGAACAGCGCGGACCTGCCCAGGCATCTTTAATCATCCACTGCGCGGACAATAGTGTGCGCCGATTACCGTAGACCTGACAGCTACCGCACGAAAACAGTGCCCAGCGCCTGCTCGGACTGGCACAGAACATGAGGATCCATGAGCGACCAAGACACGACCGCCGACCAGCCCCTCCACATCAACGGCGCAATTGCCTTGGTGACGGACGAGCGCGACGAATTGGTTCGCCTGTGCGTTCAAACTCTCGCCGAACTACTGGGCAGTGAGCCTGCCACCGATGACGACGGCGACATTGTCGTGCCGGTTCACGGGTTTGTCGTCTACGTAACTGTTGCGGATGACGGCCCTCAGATCAACGTCTGGTC